>NZ_JBEZDN010000051.1:0-52370 GCF_040648315.1 Pseudonocardia sp. NPDC049154 | reverse complement strand
GATCTTGTCTGTTACGGTCGGCGCCGTCGCCAGCCTTGGGGCGTCTTATTAGTCCTCGTTGTGGCGGTCGGTGGTGCCCGCCGCCACCCCTCCACTCACGAGGCTCGAGCAGGACGAACGGCGCCCTCGTTCACAAGGGGTGAGCGAGGGCGCCGTTCGTGCGCGGGTCAGCCGACGAGGCGGCGGGTGAGCAGGTCGAGGTCGTCCGGGTCGGTGCCGTGGGCCAGCAGGTGCCCGCGCAGGCCGGACGGGTGCGCCTCCATCTCGTCGAGCACCGCCTCGAGGGCCGCGCGGTCGACGCCCAGCAGGCCCCGGACGTCGGCCGGCAGGGGAGCGCCGGCCGCCTCGAGCCGCGCCCACAGGCGGTCGAGGTTCTCGTTGGTGCGCAGGTAGTCCGCCACGACGTGCTCGCGCGGCACCCCGACCACGCCGAGCACCACGGCCGTGACGATCCCGGTGCGGTCCTTGCCCGCGGCGCAGTGCACCAGCACCGGCCCGCGGGAGCGCGCGACGATCCGCACGATCCGCGCTATCTCGGCCGCCGCCTCCGTGACGAGCAGCCGGTAGGCCCAGGCGAGGTCGCGCTCGTCGGCGGGGGTTGCGGCCACGACGCCCGGCGCGAGCGAGGCCCCGAGCGGCACGGCGTGCACGTCCGCGACCCCGGTCAGCGGGTGCGCGAGGCCGCGCGTCTCGGCGGTCGAGCGCAGGTCGACGACGGTGCCGGGGACGACGGTCGTGAGGTCGCCGGGCTGCGGGGCGTCGCTGCGCAGGTACTCGCCGGCGCGCACGCGGCGCCCGTCGGCGGTCGGCAGGCCGCCGACGTCGCGGAGGTTGGCCGGGACGCGCAGGTCGGTGGTCGGGGCGGGCGTCGAGAGGCTCACCCGTCCGAGGTTCCCTACGGCGGGTGAACGCCGGGTGGAATGGTGACCGGATCCACGTCCGCTCCGCACGGGATCACACTCGACACGCGATCACGGCGTTGAACAGGGCGGGAACGGACGGGAACAGACCGGCCCCGAGGGCTGTTGATCCCCGTGGAGGCGGGCAGGACCCCGGCCCGCCGCGATCTCCCGCGACCCACGTGTGACAATGGGTGCCGTCGGCTGTCAGCGATGACGTCAGCCGAGAGCCCCATGGTCCTTCTCAGGCGGTACCGAGCCGCTCCGGGCCCGCGGGCTTCCCCGCGGGTGCGTCGTCCGTCCGGATGTCGGTCGCCCACCCCGCTGCGACGAGGACTTGAGTGAGCACTCTGCTGGACCTGCCCGAGAACGACTTCGACGACTTCGAGAACGACCTCGCCTCCGAGCGTGAGGACGGGGACGACACCGACACCGAGACCGGCAGCGGTTTCGCCGAGCTGGGCCTCGCGCCCGGCATCCTCGGCGTGCTCGCCGAGCTCGGTTACGAGAGCCCCAGCCCGATCCAGGCCGAGGCGATCCCCTCCCTGATCGACGGCCGCGACCTGCTGGGCCAGGCCGCCACCGGCACCGGCAAGACCGCCGCGTTCGCGCTGCCCATGCTGCAGCGCCTGAGCGAGACCGACCGCGGGGGCGAGCGCCGCCCGTTCGGCCTGGTCCTCGCGCCCACCCGCGAGCTGGCCATGCAGGTCAACGACGCGATCACCCGCTACGGCTCCGAGATCGGCGCGCGCGTGCTCGCCGTGTACGGCGGCGCCCCGATCGGCCCGCAGCTCGGCGCCCTCAAGCGCGGCGTCGACGTCGTCGTGGCCACCCCGGGCCGCGCGATCGACCTGATGAACCGCGGCGCGCTGTCCCTCGACGCGCTCGAGACCGTCGTCCTCGACGAGGCCGACGAGATGCTCGACATGGGCTTCGCCGAGGACATCGAGACGATCCTGCAGGCCACCCCCGACGAGCGGCAGGCGGTGCTGTTCTCCGCCACCATGCCGCGGCGCATCGAGTCGCTGGCCCGCGAGTACCTGCGCAACCCGGTCACCGTGCGGATCGCGCGCGAGGAGGTGCCGGCCGGCGAGGCGCCGCGCGTGCGGCAGACCGCCTACATGGTGCCGCGCACCCACACCACCACTGCGCTCGGCCGGATCCTGGAGCTCGAGCGGCCCACCGCCGCGATCGTGTTCTGCCGGACCCGCGCGGACGTCGACGCCGTCACCGAGACCCTCACCGCCCGCGGCCTGCGGGCCGAGGCGCTGCACGGCGGCATGGACCAGGAGCACCGCACCCGCGTCGTCGAGCGGCTGCGCAACGGCCGCACCGACCTGCTGGTCGCCACGGACGTCGCGGCCCGCGGGCTCGACATCGAGCAGCTCTCGCACGTCGTGAACCACGACGTGCCGAAGTCGCCCGAGGCCTACGTGCACCGCATCGGTCGGGTCGGCCGCGCGGGGCGCGAGGGCGTCGCGATCACGCTCGTCCCGAACGGCGCGATCCGGCACCTGCGCAACATCGAGCGGCTGATCGGCAAGAGCGTGCCGGTCGCCCCGGTGCCCACGGTCGCGGACCTCAAGCAGGCCCGGCTGGACCGCACCCGCGCGCAGCTGCAGGAGCAGATCGTCGCCGACCTGCGGCAGGACGCGGACTCGGACCCCGACGGCGTCCTCGCCATGATCGAGTCCCTGGCCGACGAGTTCGACCCGGCGGACGTGGCGGCCGCGGCCGTGCGGCTGGTCCGGGCGGGCACGACCACCCCGGACGACGAGATCGACATCCCGACCATGTCCGCGCCCCGCGAGGGCCGGGGTCCCCGCGACCGCGGTGACCGTGGCGGCCCGCGCGAGGGCGGCCGCTTCGGCAGCCGTGGCCAGGGCGCCCGTCCGCCGAAGGAGGGCGCGACGCGCCTGTTCGTCTCCGCCGGCCGGGCCGCGGGCATCCGCCCGCAGGACATCGTGGGCGCGCTGGCCAACGAGTCGCGGCTGTCCGGCCGGGACATCGGGGCCATCCAGATCCACGAGCGGCACACGCTGGTCGAGATCCCCGAGCACGCGGCGGACGACGTGCTGCGCTCCCTGCGCGGCGTCACCACCCTGAAGGGTCGGCGGGCCAACGTCCGCCGGGACCGCGCCACGAGCTGACCCGCGCACGGCCGAAGGGCCCCGCACCTCCTCCGAGGTGCGGGGCCCTTCGTCGTGTCCGCTAGTGGATCTCCACCTCGTCGCCGACCTCCAGGTCGTCGTACCAGGCGACGGCGTCGTCGTGGCCCAGGTGCACGCAGCCCGCGGACGGGTTCTGCGGGTTGCCCTCGTGGAAGGCGATGCCGCCGTCGGCGAAGAACACCGAGTAGGGCATCGGGGCGTCGTCGAACTCCGCGGACCTGTGGTCCTTGTCCTTCCACTGGACCTCGAAGTCCCCGGTCGGGGTCTCCTTGCCCTGCCCGCCGTGCGAGATGCCGACCGGGCCGCGGGTGATCTTCCCGTCGTGGATCAGCCACGCCTGGTTGCCGGCGAGGTCGACGCACGCCCGGGCCTGCTTCGAGCAGGGCGTGCCGTCGGTGTGGTTCCAGTGCCCGTCGTCGGCGAACGCCGCGCCGGTGAGGGCCGCGCCGCCGAGCAGCGCGGTGAGCGCGCCGGCCGCGGCGAGCCCCGTGATACGTCGCCGGCCGCCCTCGGCGCGCCAGGCGTGTCGTGCCATCTTCTCGTCGTCCCTTCGCCCGTTCCCGAAGCCGCAACGACGGCGCGCGATACAGGTGACGGGCCGTGACCGCAAGTCGACCGGACGTGCCCGGAGTCCGGATCGTCCCTCGTCGATCTTGTGGCTCCGAGGGGCTGCCGAGGCGGCCGTGAGGGAGCACGATGGCCCTGAGCCCACCACGCAGCTGCGATCGACGAGGAGCGCCTCCCATGCCCGATCTGAAGCCCCGGTCCCGCCAGGTCACCGACGGCATCGAGCGCACGGCCGCCCGCGGCATGCTCCGGGCCGTCGGGATGCGCGACGCGGACTTCGCCAAACCGCAGATCGGCATCGCGTCGAGCTGGAACGAGATCACGCCGTGCAACCTCTCGCTGCAGCGCCTGGCGCAGGCGGCGAAGGAGGGCGTGCACCGCGCCGGCGGCTACCCGATGGAGTTCGGCACGATCTCGGTGTCCGACGGCATCTCCATGGGCCACGTCGGGATGCACTACTCGCTGGTCAGCCGCGAGATCATCGCAGACTCGGTGGAGACGGTCGTGGAGGCCGAGCGGCTCGACGGCACCGTCCTGCTCGCCGGCTGCGACAAGTCCCTGCCCGGGATGCTGATGGCCGCGGCCCGGCTCGACCTGGCCGGGGTGTTCGTCTACGCCGGGTCGATCCTGCCCGGCCACGTCGACGGCCGCGAGGTCAACATCGCCGACGCGTTCGAGGCCGTCGGGGCGTGCGTGCGCGGGCTGATCAGCCGCGAGGAGCTGGTCGAGATCGAGCGGGCGATCTGCCCCGGCGAGGGCGCGTGCGGCGGGATGTACACGGCGAACACGATGGCCAGCGCGGCCGAGGCGCTGGGCATGGCGCTGCCGGGCTCGGCCAGCCCGCCCGCGGTCGACCGGCGGCGCGACGGCATCGCCCGCGAGTCCGGCGAGGCCGTGGTCGGGCTGCTGGAGAAGGGGATCACCGCCCGGCAGATCATGACCCGGGAGGCGTTCGAGAACGCGATCGCGGTCGTCCTGGCGTTCGGCGGGTCGACCAACGCCGTGCTCCACCTGCTCGCGATCGCCGCCGAGGCAGGGGTCCCGCTGGAGCTCGACGACTTCAACCGGATCGGCGACCGCGTCCCGCACCTGGCCGACGTCAAGCCCTTCGGCGCCCACGTGATGAGCACGGTCGACCAGGTCGGCGGCGTGCCCGTGGTGATGAAGGCCCTGCTCGAGGCCGGCCTCCTGCACGGCGACGCCCTCACCGTCACCGGGCGCACCGTCGCCGAGAACCTCGCCGAGATCGACCCGCCGGGCCTCGACGGCACGGTGATCCGCACGCTGACCGACCCCATCCACCCCACGGGCGGGATCACCATCCTGCGCGGCTCGCTCGCGCCCGACGGCGCCGTCGTGAAGAGCGCCGGGTTCGACGCCGCCGAGTTCCGCGGGCGCGCGCGGGTGTTCGACGGCGAGCAGGGCGCCCTCGACGCCGTCTCCGACGGCACGGTCGTCCCCGGCGACGTCGTGGTGATCCGGTACGAGGGCCCGCGCGGCGGCCCGGGGATGCGGGAGATGCTCGCCGTCACCGGGATGATCAAGGGCGCCGGGCTGGGCAAGGAGGTCCTGCTGGTCACCGACGGCCGGTTCTCCGGGGCGACCACGGGCCTGTGCATCGGGCACGTCGCGCCCGAGGCGACCGACGGCGGCCCGGTCGCGCTGGTGCAGGACGGCGACCCGATCGTGCTGAACATGGCCACCCGGACCCTCGACCTCGACATCCCCGAGGAGGAGCTGGAGAAGCGGCGGGCGGACTGGACGCCGCGCGACCCGGGGCGGCGTCGGGGCGTGCTGGCGAAGTACGCGAGACTCGTGGGGTCGGCGGCGCAGGGGGCGGTCTGCTCCCAGGACTGAGCGCCGGAACGCGCACGAGGAGCGGTGTGGGGAAGAAGCAGCAGTCGCGGGGCCAGAAGCGGGCGGCGAAGGTCGCGGCGCGGCGGAAGAAGGTCGGGCGGCCGCACGAGCCGCTGCGTCCGGTCACGACCCTGCCCGGCCTCGACACCTGGGACGACGGGCTCGACCCGGCCCAGGTCGAGGAGCTGCAGCCCGTCGACGAGATGCGCTACGCCGTCGCGGAGATCCGCACGGCGCGCGCGGTCGGCCCGTACGACGGCAACCCGGAGTGGCTGGAGGTGCTCGAGGCCAGCGTCGCGGCGCTCGCCGAGGCCGGGGAGGACGACCTGGTCGTCGAGATCATCGACGACCGGGTGCGGCGGGCCGTCGCGGACACCCTCGCCTCGTCGTCGCCCGAGCCGGCCCGGGAGGAGGTCCGGTGCCTGGTGGCGTCGGACGGCGAGACCGCGCCGGCCGACCTGGCGCCGGACGAGCCCGGCGGCGCGCCCGCGCAGGCCCTCGCCTTCGCCGTCCTGCTCGGGTGGCTCGCCAACAACGGCCCGCGCCCGATCCCGGCGACCGCCCGCACGCGCGTCCCGGAGTGGGTCCGCTCGACCCTCGGCGACGGGCCGGCCGCAGCCGTCGACCGCGTGATCGGGATCCTCGGCTCGGACGCCGACCGTGCTGAGGCGATCGGCCCGGTCGCCGAGGAGCTGGGCGACGACTACCTCGCCGCCCTCATGTGGATCTCCGCCGGCCTCGTCGCCCTCTACGGCGACGGCGCCGTCGACGACTTCCTGCCCCTGCCCGCCTGAGGGTACGCACATCCGCGTATGGCCCGACCCGCCGCGCCGGCGGGACCATCCCGGCATGGCGACGGAGCCGATCGGGGTCGCGGTGATCCCCGGCGCGGGCTGGCGGGCGGCGGACGTGCGGGAGGTCGCGCGTGCCGCCGAGGACGCGGGTTTCGCGGCGGTGCTGAGCGCCGAGGTGAACAGCGACACGCTCACCACGGCCCAGGTCATGGGCGGCGCGACGAGCCGGATCCGGGTCGGGACCTGGGTGGCCGACATCTACCTGCGCCACTCGTACGTGCTCGCGAAGGGCGCCGAGCTGATCGCCGACGACACGGGCGGCCGGTTCGTGCTCGGGCTCGGCGTGAGCCACCAGCCGGTCAACACCGCGCTCGGCATCGCGATGGACGATCCGGGCGGTGACCTGCTGCGCTACACCGCGGAGCTGCGCGACTGGTTCGCCGGCAAGGGCCCGACCACTCACCTGCCGCAGCAGCCCGCGCCGGTCGCCGTGCCGATCCACCACGCGACGCTCGGGATGCGCGCCGTCGAGCGGGCCGCCGAGGTCGCCGACGGGATCATGCCGACGATGTGGTCGCCGGAGCGGGTGGAGCGCAGCCGCGAGGTGATCGCCCGGGGCCGGCAGCGGGCGCCGCAGCTCGGCCCGCTCGAGGTGACGCTCGGGCTCCCGACCTTCGTCGGCGACGACTCGCCCGCCCTGCGCGACCTCGCACGGCAGAACCTCGCGCTCTACACGACCTTCCCGTTCTTCCGCCGGATGTGGCGGTCGGAAGGGTTCGTCGAGGAGACCGACCGGATGGCGCGGGGCGAGGGCGGGGCCGCCCTGAGCGACCGCCTCCTCGACTCCTTCTGCCTGCTGGGCCCGGAGTCGCGCTGCCGGGAGCGGCTGGCGCGCTACCGCGAGGCCGGGGTGGAGCTGCCGATCCTGGTGCCGCCGATCGGCCCGGGCGCCGCACTGGCGGTCCTGGCCGCCCTCGTCCCTGCCTGAGAACCGCTGTTCGACACGCACGGAACAGGTGATCTCGCGAAGGAGGACGTATGACCACACCAGAGACCGTGACCGAGGGCGCCGCCGTCCGGGCGGTGCGCACGATGTACGAGGCCTTCGCCCGCGGCGACCTGCCCGCGGTGCTGGCCCTGCTCGACCCGGAGATCACCTGGATCGAACCCGACGGCCTCGCGGTGGCCGGGACGTACACCGGCCGGGACGCCGTCGTCGAGGAGGTGTTCTCGTACAGCGCGCAGAACTGGGACCCGTTCCGGGTGGTGCCGGACGAGTTCCTGGCGGTCGGCGACGACGTCGTCGTGGCGCTCGGGTGGTACGACGCGACGCACCGGAGCACGGGGAAGTCGTTCTCCGCACGGTTCGCGCACGTCATCCGCCTGCGCGACGGCGTGGTCACGTCCATGGAGGCGATCGCCGACACGCACCCCTGGCGCGAGGCGGAGACCTGACCGCTCACGCAGAGCGGGTCCGACCCTCCTCCCGCGCCTTCTCCAGCAGCTGGAGGAGGGCGTCGGCGGGTTGCGCGCCGGAGGCGCCGTAGGTCGCGTCGACCACGAAGAACGGGACGCCGGTGATGCCGTAGCGGCGGGCCTTCCCCTCGTCGGCGCGGACGGCGTCGAGGTACTCGTCGGAAGCCAGGACGCGGTCGACGGCCGCCCCCGGCAGCCCCGCGTCGAGCGCGAGGTGGCGGAGGGCGTCGGGCTCGCCGATCGGCTCGCCCTCGGCGAAGTAGCCGTGCTGCAGGCGCTCCTTCAGCGTCTCCTGCAGCGCCGCGCCGCCCTCGTCCCAGGCCAGGTGCAGGAGCCGGTGGGCGTCGACCGTCGACCCGTCCTGCGCCTTCTCGAACCGGAACGCGACGCCCTCCGCGGCACCCAGGTCCGTCATCCGGTCGTGCATCGCGCGGACCTGGGCGCGGTCGCTGCCGAACTTCGCGGCGAGCCGCTCCTCGCGGTCGCCCTCGTGCCGCCGCGGCGCCCCCGGATCGAGCTCGAAGCTGCGGTAGCGCACCTCGACCTCGTCGGCGTGCGGGAAGCGGGCCAGCGCCGCGGCGAACCGGCGCCGGCCCAGCGCGCACCACGGGCAGACGACGTCGGACCAGATCTCGACCTTCACCCCTCGCCCAACCCCGGACCCGTCAACCCGATTCCGCCGTCCGGCTCACAGGCTCCTCTCAGCCCCGTCCTACCGCTCGGAGAGCGCTTCGGGCCATGGTCGGGGGGTGCTGAGGGGGAGACGGGAGACAGGGGAGCGCGCGAGACGGCCGGAGGGACCGGACCGGGAGACGGTGGCGCGGGCGTCGGCGGGGGATCCGACGGCCGTCGCGGAGGTCCTGCGGATCGTGCGGCCGTTCGCGTTGCGCTACTGCCGCGCGCGGATGGGGACCGTCCTGCCGGGCCTGACGGCCGAGGACCTGGCCCAGCAGGTATGCATCGGCGTGCTCGGGGCGCTGCCCCGCTACGAGGACCGCGGCCGGCCGTTCCTGGCGCTGGTGCACCGGATCGCCGTGCACGAGGTGGGCGACGCCTACCGCGCCGCCGCGCGCAGCCCGGAGCTGGCCGACCTGGTCCCGGACCGCCCGGACCGCTCGGCCGGACCCGAGGAGCGGGCGCTGGTGCACGACGACGTTGCGCGGCTGCGGCCGGCCCTCGACCGGCTGAGCGCGGCCGCCCGCGAGGTCCTCGTGCTGCGGGTGGCGCTGGGCCTGTCCGCCGACGAGACGGCGGCGGTCGTCGGCAGCACGCCGGGCGCGGTCCGGGCGATGCAGCACCGTGCGCTGACCACCCTGCGCCGGCACGCGGAGGCCGAGGGGATCTCGCCGCCGGCGACCGCGGGGATCACATCCCGCTGAGCTGCGGCTCGCCGGGATGTCCGGCCCCCTTACCTCCCGGCAACACGCCGGATCCGGTGCCGACACACGGGAGATCCACCGTGGCGGTATGCAGGAGAGCGTCGGGGGCCCCGTGGGTGGCCGTGAGCACGGCGTGGAGGCACTGGCCGCGCCCGGCCCATCGCCGACCTCCGGGGTCGGCGTGATCGTGCCGTTCGACTTCGCGCTGGACCGTGAGCTCTGGCGCTGGGTGCCCGACGACGCCGCTCTGCACGTCACGCGCACGCCGTTCGTGCCGTCGCCGGTCACCGCCGAGATGGCACGGGCGATCTCCGACCCGGATCCGGTGCGCCGCGCCACCCGGGACGTGCTCGTCCCCGAGCCCGGGGTCGTCGCCTACGCCTGCACGTCCGGCAGCTTCGTCGACGGCGCGGCGGGCGAGATCGCGCTGACCGGGGTGATCCGCGAGGCGGGCGCGCCGCACGCGCTCACCACGGCCGGGGCGCTCGTCGAGGGCCTGCGTTCCCTCGACGTCCACCGGGTCGCCGTCGTCACGCCGTACGTGGACGACCTGACCCGCCGGCTCGAGGAGTTCCTCGCCGCGCACGGGATCGACACGGTCGCGAGCGTCGGGCTGGGGCTGCTCGGCCAGATCTGGCGGGTGTCCTACGACGAGGTCGTGCGCGCGGTCCGCGGCGCCGACCGGCCCGAGGCCGAGGCCGTGTTCATCAGCTGCACCAACCTGTCCACCTACGACGTGATCGCCCCGCTGGAGCGCCTGCTCGGCAAGCCGGTGATCACGGCGAACCAGGTGACGATGTGGGCCGCGCTGCGGGCGATCGGGCACCGCGCCGTGGGGCCCGGCCAGTCGCTGATCCACGGCACCGCCGGGTCACCGCCGCCACCGCACCTGCGTGTGGTGCCGGACCAGCCGGCCCACCACGACGAGGAGCCCGGCGGCCGGGGTGGGGGCCCCGGCGACCCGCAGGTGCTGCACAAGGTCCGCGTCCGGCTGCCGGACGAGTCCGGCGCGCTCGCCCGGCTCACCGAGGCGGTCGCGCGCGCCGAGGGCAACATCCTCGGGCTCGCGGTGCACGGGCAGGACTCGCGCTCGGTCGTCGACGAGATGTTCGTCGGGTCCTCGCGGGGCGCCGACGAGCTGGCCCGCGCCATCCGCGAGGGGCTCGGCACCCAGGACCCCGGCGCCGTCCTCGTCACCCCCGCCGACCCGCACGACCTGGTCGACGCGCCCACCCGGGCCCTCGACCTCGCGGTGCAGGCGGTCGGCGGCGCGGCCGCGGGGGACGACTCCGCGCTGGCCCGCGGCCTGGGTGCGCTCGTCCACGCCGACGACGTCCGGCTCCGGCCCACCGAGCCCCCGCACCACCCGCACGTCCTGTCCGTGCCGGCGCCCAACGGCGGCTGGCTGGTCGCGCTGCGCGACTGGGCGCCGTTCACGGTCACCGAACGGGCCCGCGCGGTGGCGTTCCTGCGCGCGGCGGACCTCGAGCCGGTCCGGTCGCGGTGGGAGATCGTGCTGCTCTCCGGCGACGAGCTGGTCGCCGAGCCCGCCACCGGCGACGAGGTGGGCGCCGTCGAGGACCTGCTCTGCGCCTGCCTCGCCGCCCTGGGGCCGGCGGAGAGCTACACCGCCAGCTGGACCGACCGCGAGCTGCGCGACCTGCTCGTCACGCCCCGGGGGCCTGCCCTCGTGGTGCGCGACGAGGCGGGCGCGCTCGTCGGGCTCGGTGCCGTGCTGGAGGGGTCGGCACCGGGTGCGGACGGGGAGCTGGTCCTGCTCGTGCACCCGGACTACCGCGGGATGCGGCTCGGGCGGTGGCTGCGCAAACGCCTCGCCGCGCGCGCCGTCGTGTGAGCGCGTCCTAGGCTGGGGGTGTGCCGCTCCCCGAGAACTGGTCGCAGTGGAAGGACACGGTCGAGGTCGGCCGTTACGACGCGCGCTGGGACGCCCTCGCCGCCGCCGGGAGGAACATCCACGGCGAGGCCGACCTCGTCGCCGCGTACTCCCCGGCCTCGGTGCTCGACGGCGGCTGCGGCACCGGGCGCGTCGGCATCGAGCTGGCCCGCCGCGGGATCGCCGTGGTCGGCGTCGACCCCGACCCGGACATGATCGCCGCCGCGACGGCCAAGGCGCCGCAGCTGCGCTGGATCCGCAGCGGCCTGGAGGACCTGGACATCACCGACAGGTTCGACGTCGTGGTGCTGGCCGGGAACGTGATCCCCTACGCGCGGGAGCGGGCCGGGGTCGTCGCCGGCAGCGCCCGGCACCTCGCGCCGGGCGGCCGGCTGATCGCCGGGTTCAGCCTGCAGGTGGGCTGGCCCGGCCTCGACGAGTACGACGCCTGGTGCACCGCCGCCGGGCTCGCCGCCGAGGACCGCTTCGCGACCTGGGACCGCGAGCCCTACACCGGCGGCGGCTACGCGGTCTCGGTCAGCCGGAAGCCCTCGTAACCCCTGGCGGCGACGTCGTCGCAGATCTGCCGGTAGGGGCCCACCCCGCCGACGTACGGCAGCAGGACCCTGGGCTTGCCCGGCACGTTCGCGCCCAGGTACCACGAGTTCGCGTGGTGCATCAGGGTCTGCGCGCCGGCCTCGGCGACGTGGGCGGTCCACCGTTCCTGCGCCTGCTCGTCCGCCTCGATGGTGCGGCCGGCCAGCGTGGCGAGGCAGTCGGTGATCCAGTCGACGTGCTGCTCGATCGACACGAGCATGTTGGACAACACCGACGGGCTCCCCGGCCCGGTGATGGTGAACAGGTTCGGGAACCCGGCGATGCCCAGGCCCAGGTAGGTGCTCGGGCCCTCGGCCCACGCGTCGCGCAGCCGCACGCCGTCCCGGCCGCGGACGTCGACGGCCAGCAGCGCGCCCGTCATCGCGTCGAACCCGGTGGCGAGGACCAGGTCGTCGACCTCGACGAACTCGTCGGTGGTCCGCACGCCGGTCGGCTCGACCGCGACGATCGGCGTCTTCCGCAGGTCGACGAGCCGGACGTGCGGGAGGTTGTAGGTCTCGAAGTAGCCGGTGTCGAGGCAGGGGCGCTTGGTGCCGAAGGGGTGGTCCTTCGGGCCGAGCGCGTCGGCCGTCTCCGGGTCCGCGACGATCCCGCGGATCCGGCCGCGGATGTACTCGGCGACGGTGTCGTTGGCCTCCAGGGTGAGGCCGAGGTCGCCGAAGGACTGCCGGAACGACCCGAGCCCGCCCCGCTCCCAGGCCTCGTCGAACGCCGCGGTGCGCTCCTCGGGCGTCACGGACAGGGCCGAGACCTCGGACGGCGTGCCGAGCAGGCCGGCGAGCGACTCGCGGGCCAGCTTCCGGTAGGTGGGGTACTCCGCCTTGCGGGCGTCCTGGGCGGCGGTGTCGAGCGGGGCGTTGCGCGCGGGGACGACGTAGTTCGCGGTGCGCTGGTAGACGGTCAGCTCGGCGGCCTGCGCGGCGATGACGGGGATGGACTGCACGCCGGAGGACCCGGTGCCGATCACCGCGACCCGCCGGCCGGTGAAGTCGACGTCCTCGTGCGGCCAGCGCGAGGTGAAGTACGTCGGGCCGGCGAAGCTCTCGACGCCGGGCAGGTCGGGCTCCTTGGGCACGGACAGGCAGCCCGTGGCGAAGACGCAGTAGGTGGCGGTCAGCTCCTCGCCGCCGTCCGTCCGGATCTCCCAACGGTCGTCGCGCCAGGTGGCGTGCGTGACCCGGGTGTCGAAGGTGATGTCGCGGCGCAGGTCGAAGCGGTCGGCGACGTGCTCGGCGTACCGCAGGATCTCCGGCTGGGCGGGGTAGCGCTCGGTCCACTCCCATTCCTGCTCCAGATCGGAGGAGAAGGAGAACGAGTACTCGAGGCTCTCGACGTCGCAGCGCGCGCCGGGATACCGGTTCCAGTACCAGGTGCCGCCGACGCCGCTGCCGGCCTCGAACACCCGCGCGCGCAGGCCCAGCCCGCGCACCCGGTGCAGCTGGTACAGACCGGCGAACCCGGCCCCCACGACGACGACGTCGATGTCGGCCATCAGCACTCCCTCGTGTCGGCGGTCACCCCAGCATGCAGGATTCCGCCGCGAAAGGCTGAGCGTTCGTTCAGGAGGAATCGCCGAACGGTCGTTCAGGCGCGCGCCAGGATCTCGCCGTGGGGGACGAGGAACCAGCCGTCCGCGCTCGCGGCCCAGGCCCGCCAGCCCGTGGCCATGTCCTCCAGGTCGGTGCGGGTGGCGAGGCCGCGCTCGACCGCCTGGGTGGCGATCGACGACGACACGATCCGCTCCGCCCACAGCCCGCCCCACCAGGCGCGGGTCTCCGGCGTGGCGTAGCACCACACCGAGGCGGACGGGGTGATGTCGGTGAACCCGGCGGCGCGGGCCCAGGCGAGGAGGCGGCGGCCGGCGTCGGGCTCGGCGCCGTTGCCGTGCGCGACGGCGCGGTAGAGGGCGAGCCAGGCCGCGAGCCGCTCGTCGTGCGGGAACCACGTGAAGGCCGCGTAGTCCGCGTCCCGGGCGGCGACGACCCCGCCGGGCCGGGCGACCCGGCGCATCTCGCGCAGCGCGGCGACCGGGTCGGAGAGGTGCTGCAGGACCTGGTGGGCGTGGACGACGTCGTAGGAGTCGTCGGGATCGGCGAGGCCGTAGACGTCGTCGACGGCGAACTCGACGGTGTCGCCGAGCGCGCGGGCCTCGACCAGCGGCTCCTCGACGACGTCGATCCCACGGACCCGGCCCGGCGCGACGCGCGCCGCCAGGTCGTGGGTGATGGTGCCGGGCCCGCAGCCGACGTCGAGCACGTCCAGACCGGGCCGGAGCAGCGGCGCGAGGTACGCGGCCGAGTTCTCGACGGTCCGGTTGCGGTGCGAGCGCAGGACCGAGTCATGGTGGCCGTGGGTGTAGGTGTCGCTCACTCAGTGGACCCTACGGATCCGGATCGGTCCGCGGGCCGTGTCCGGGTCGACGACCTCGCCCTTCTGCGTGATCTCCACCTGCCCGGCCGCGACGAGGCGGCGGGCCGCGGCGCGGGCCGGTTCCATCAGGTCGCGCCAGTCCGTGGGGGAGACCCGGCGGGCGGCGTCGGACGGGCAGATGGTGCCGGACCGGGCGGCGAGCAGCTCCTCGATCGCCGCCTCGAGCTCGCTGTCGACGCTCATCGACCCACCTCCCGGGGCGCGTCATGGATCCATACTGCGCTCAGGAGCGGGCCAACACCGCCTCGTCGAGCGCGGTCCGCATCGCCTCCACCGGGCCCGGGCGGCCGGTCATCAGCTCGACCTGCGCGACCGCCTGGTGCAGCAGCATGTCCAGCCCGCTCGCGACCCGACAGCCCGCGGCCGCCGCACCGGCGCCGAGGGCCGTCGGCCAGGGGGCGTAGATCACGTCGAGCACCACGGTGGCGGGATTCCAGCGCAGTCCGCCGAACTCGTCGGCGGCCCCGGCGGGCAGGGTCGAGACGACGACGTCCGCCTCGGTCAGCAGCCCCGACGCGGCGGCGAGGTCGGCGGTCGACCCGCTCAGCAGGGCCCGGATCTCGGGCTGGACCTCGAGGCGTTCGGCGGCGGCGGTCAGCTCGCCGGCGCGGCCGGCCTCCCGGACCAGGACGACCGGGTCCTTCGTGCCCAGTTCGCGCAGCGCTGCGAGCGCGGCCTGGGCCGTGCCGCCCGCGCCCAGCACGACGGCCCGCTCGACCACGCCGACGCCCGCCGCCTGCAGCGCGCGGACGATCCCGGCCACGTCCGTGTTGTCCGCCAGCCGTCCCTCGGGGCGCAGGACCAGGGTGTTCGCGGCGCCGGTGGCGGCGGCCAGCGGGCTGACCCGGTTCGCGACCTCCAGGGCGACACGCTTGAGCGGCATCGTCAGGGAGAGCCCGGCCCAGGTGTCGTCGAGCCCGTCGACGAACGCCGGGAGCCCGGCCTCGTCGACCTCGTGCGCGGTGTAGGACCAGCCGGCGAGGCCGAGCGCGTCGTAGGCCGCGCGGTGCAGCACCGGGGACAGCGAGTGGCGGATGGGGGAGCCGAGCACCGCGGCCCGTCGTTCGCCGGTCACCGGGTCAGTATGGTCCAGCGCCCGCCTGGCGCCGGAACGCCTCCAGCGTGACGTGCTCGTCGGCGGCGAACCGGGCCGCGGCCTGCTCGATGCCCGCCATGGTCGCGACGGACTGGGCGCAGCCGAAGCCGTACTTCTGCCGGACGCGCTGGTCGGCGATCCGCATGCAGGTCCGGCTGGTGTCGACGAAGTCGCCCACCGGATACGTGTGACCTGCGCGGAAGTACTCCTCGACGATCAGCGACGGGGAGTAGAAGGACTGCGTGGAGCCGTCCGGCCAGCGGACGTCGAAGAGCACCTCGGGCACGGCCCGACGGTAGGTGGGCCGTGTTTCGCAGGTGTTGCGCCGCGCTGTGTACCTCATCGTGATGAAACGGCTGCGTTGGTGCTCATGGCCCAACCGCGGGCGCGATGGGCAGGGTGTTCCGGCACTGCTCCCGAAGGGACCCCGATGACCACCACCCAGCCCGAGCGCCAGGCCTGCGGGGCCGGCGTCCTGCCCGACGAGGTCGTGCGCGGCGAGGTGGCCGAGGACCCGACGATCGCGATCCCCGTGGTGCCGCGGCAGTACGTGCCGGTCCCGCCGCCGCATCCGCGGCCGATCGCCGACCCGTACGGCCCGCCCGCCGGCCTCGACGACGGCTACTACGGCTACGGCGGCTTCAGCTCCGGCTCGGTCTGCAGCGGCGACGGCGGCTACTCCGACATCCACGCCGGCACCGGCGTGACCATCGCGAACGCCGCGGGCGCCGTGATCGCCACCGGCTCGCTGTCGTCCGGCCGCGCGAGCAGCTCGACCACCTGCGACTTCACCTTCACCGTGCCCGACGTCCCGGCCGGCGAGGACTTCTACCAGGTCGAGGTCTCGCACCGCGGCACGCTGACCTACACCGCCGACGAGCTGCGCGCGGGACTCGGCCTCTCCCTCGGCGACTGACCGCCCCTGCGAGACTCCCGCCCATGACCGGGACGCTGCTGGTGCTGGGTGGGCGGAGCGAGATCGGGGTCGCGGTGGCGCGGCGGCTGGCGGGGCGCGAGGCGTCGACCGTGGTCCTCGCCGCCCGCCGCAGCGACGATCTCGACGCCGAGGAGAAGGCGGTCCGGGAGCACGGGGCGGAGGTCGAGCGCGTCGAGTTCGACGCCGACGACCTCGCCACCCACCGCCCCCTGCTCGACGACGTGGCCGCGCGGCACGGGGGGATCGACCTCGCCGTCGTCGCCTTCGGGCTGCTCGGCGACCAGGCGCGCGCCGAGGCCGACCCGGCGCACGCGGTGCAGGTCGTGCACACCGACTACGTGGCGCACGTGCAGGTCCTCACCGAGCTCGCGCAGGTCATGCGAGCGCGGGGGCGCGGCACGATCGTCGTGTTCTCGTCCGTCGCGGGGGCGCGCGTCCGCCGCGCGAACTACGTCTACGGCAGCGCGAAGGCCGGGCTCGACGGGTTCGCCTCCGGCCTCGCCGACGCGTTGCACGGGTCGGGGGTCCGCCTCGTCCTGGTGCGGCCGGGGTTCGTGATCGGCCGGATGACCGAGGGCATGCGGCCGGCGCCGTTCTCCAGCACACCGGACCAGGTCGCCGAGGCCACGGTCGCCGCGCTCCGGGCCGGGCGGGACGAGGTGTGGGTGCCCCGGGTGCTGCAGCCGATCTTCGCCCTGCTCCGGCACGCGCCGCGCGCACTCTGGCGCCGCATGCCCCGCTGAGGGCGGGCCCGGGCAGCTCCGTTTCGCCCCCGACCTCGGCGGCAGGGCGTGGTGATCGCCCGGCCGCAACCAGAAGGGCATCCAGGAGGGCGACCACGTCGTCTTCTCGTTCCTGCCCTCGTGCGGGCACTGCCGTTACTTCGCCAACGGCATGCAGAACCTCTGCGACCTCGGTGCCGGCAACCTCGCCGGGCCGCGCTGGACGGATACCTCCAGTTACGTCCTGCAGATGCCCGACGGCACGCCGGTCGGGCAGATGGCGGGCATCTCGACCTTCGTCGAGCTGACCACGGTGTCCGTCGACTCCGCGGTCAAGATCGACGACGACATCCCGCTGGACAAGGCCTGCCTCACGGGGTGCGGGGTGGGCACGGGCTGGGGCTCGGCCGTCAACGCCGCGAACGTTCCTCACTCGCGTGACGCCGGACCACCCGGCCCTTCCCCTTTGGTGACCCCGGTCATAGGGTCGGGTGCGCATCTCCCCATGTGACGACGGTGTCCCAGGAGGAACACGAAGTGCAGACCCGCGGAGCAGTGATTCGGCAGGCGCCGGGCAAGTACGAGGTCGTGGACCTCGAGCTCGACGACCCCCAGAACGGCGAGATCCAGGTCCAGATGGTGGCGTCCGGCATGTGCCACTCCGACGACCACGTGGCCACCGGCGACATCCCGGTCGGCGTGTACCCGTTCGCCGGCGGGCACGAGGGCGCCGGCATCGTGACCAAGGTCGGCCCGGGCACGCGGGGCTACAAGGAGGGCGACCACGTCGTCTTCTCGTTCCTGCCCGGCTGCGGCCGCTGCCGCTGGTGCGCGACCGGCCAGCAGAACCTGTGCGACCTCGGGTCGACCCTGCTGCAGGGGTCGCGCTGGGACGACCCGGAGAGCTTCCGGCTCCACCTCGAAGGCCAGCCCGTCGGCCAGATGTGCGGCATCTCGACCTTCTGCGAGACCACCACGGTCGCGATCGACTCGGCCGTCGTGGTGCCGGACGACATCCCGCTCGACAAGGCCTGCCTCGTCGGCTGCGGCGTCGGCACCGGGTGGGGTTCGGCGGTCAACTCGGCCGAGGTCAAGCCGGGCGACACCGTGATCGTGATGGGCATCGGCGGCATCGGCATCAACGCCGTGCAGGGCGCCCGGCACGCCGGCGCGTCGAACATCATCGCGGTGGACCCGGTGGCCTTCAAGCGCGAGAAGGCGCAGGAGCTGGGCGCCACGCACGCGGTCGACTCGATGGAGGAGGCCAGCGAGCTCGCCAAGCAGTTCACCAACGGCCAGGGCGCCGACTCGGCGATCGTGACCGTCGGCGTGACCAAGCCCGAGCACGTCGCGCAGGCCTTCGCCTCGATCCGCAAGGCCGGCACCGCGGTCGTGACCGGCCTCGGCGACATCTCGGAGGTCGGGCTGCCGATCGCGATCTCCGAGCTGACCCTGTTCCAGAAGCGCCTGCAGGGCGCGCTGTTCGGTGCCTCGGCGCCGAGCTTCGGCATCCTGCGCCAGCTGGAGATGTACCAGCAGGGGCACCTCAAGCTCGACGAGCTGATCACGAAGACCTACTCGCTCGACCAGATCCAGCAGGGCTACCAGGACATGCACGACGGCAAGAACATCCGCGGCGTCATCGTCTACTAGGACGGCCTAGCCGCTGCGGGCCTCCAGCCGTTCCCGCACCTCCCCGGGCAGCAGCTCGCGCAGCTGCTCGGGGAGGAGAGGGAGGTCCAGCAGGCTCAGCTTGACCCGGCTGCGCTGGGCGTGGACGTCCGGATCCAGCCGGACGACCCGCCCGGCCGCGGCCTGCACGGCGATCTCCACCCGGTCCCCGGGCCCGAGCTCGCCGTGCCCGATCCCGTCCGCCTCCAGGGCGAGCGCCCCGCACCGCGGGTTGAGCTCGAGCCGCAAGGTGTCCGCCTCGGACAGCACCAGCGGCCGGGAGATCCCCGACATCGGCGCCGAGGGCGTGACCACGATCCCGCCCACCGACGGCGACACCAGCGGCCCGCCGGCCGCGTAGCTGTACGCCGAGGAGCCGGCCGCCGTGGCGACGACCAGGGCGTCGCAGCGGTAGTAGCCGTACCGCAGGCCGCTCACGGCGAGGGTGGCGTCGACCGTGCCGCGCCCGGGGTACCGGGCGAGGGCCAGGTCGTTGAACGCCACCGCCCGCCGCTCGCCCGCGGTGATCCGCAGGGCGCTGTGCGGCTCCTCCACGAAGTCCCCGTCGAGCAGCCGGGTGAGCGCCGGGTCGAGCTCCGAGGGGTGCACCTCGACGAGGAAGCCCAGGTTGCCGAGGTGCACGCCGAGCACCGGGACCGGCTTGTCGGCGACCAGACGCAGGGCGCCGAGCATGGTGCCGTCGCCGCCGAGGCTCACCACGCCGTCGGCCTCCGCGGCCAGCTCGTCCGAGCCGACCGGGATCGCTCCGGGGACCCTGCCGGCGTCGAGTGCACGCACCAGCACCTCGACGCCCTGGGCGTTCGCGAGCCCGACGACGCGTTCGGCGACCTCCGTGACGTCGTTGCGCGGGTGCAGGACCAGGGCCACGCGGGCCACGCGGGGGGAGCCGTCCACGTGGCCCAGTCTGCCGGTCCGCGATCACCGGTGCACACTGCTCCGCTGTGCACGCCACCGACCTGCTCTCCGGTACCCCGCTGATCGACGGCCACAACGACCTGCCCTGGGCGCTGCGCACGCTCGGCGAGCCGGAGCCCGACCTGGCCCGCGGCGAGCCGCGGCTGCACACCGACCTGCCGCGGTTGCGCGCGGGGAAGGTGGGCGGGCAGTTCTGGTCGGTCTACGTGCCGTGCTCCTTCACCGGCGACACCGCCGTCCGCGCGGTCGTCGAGCAGGTGCACCGGCTCGCCGACACCTACCCGGCCGACCTGCGCGTGGTCACGACGGCCGACGAGGTCGAGGCCGCCTTCGCCGACGGCTGGATCGCCTCGCTGCTCGGCGCCGAGGGCGGGCACAGCATCGGCGGGTCGCTGCAGGTCCTGCGGGCGTTGCGCCGCTCCGGGGTCCGCTACCTGACCCTGACGCACAACCTGAACACCGAGTGGGCGGACGCCGCGACGGACGAGCCGGTGCACGGCGGGCTGTCGGCCTTCGGCCGCACCGTCGTCGCCGAGATGAACCGGATCGGGATGATCGTGGACCTCTCACACGTCGCCGCGACGACCATGCGCGCGGCCCTCGCGACCACCACCGCGCCCGTGCTGTTCACGCACTCGTCGGCCCGCGCGGTCACCGACCACCCCCGCAACGTGCCCGACGACGTACTGGAGTCGTTGCCGGACAACGGCGGCGTCTGCATGGTGACCTTCGTCCCGCGGTTCGTCTCGCGCGCCGTCGCGGACTGGGACGCCCGGCTCGCCGACGCGATGGCCGCGGCCGGGCAGGACCACCGCGACCTGCGGGCGCGGGAGGCGTTCGCCGCGGCGTGGGACGGGCCGCCGCCGCCCGGGGCCACGCTCGACGACGTCGTGGCCCACCTCGAGCACGTGCGCGAGGTCGCCGGGATCGACCACATCGGGATCGGCGGCGACTACGACGGCGTCGCCGAGCTGCCCGCCGGGCTGGAGGACGTGAGCGCCTACCCGCGACTGTTCGACGCACTGCTCGATCGCGGCTGGAGCGCCGCGGACTGCGGGAAGCTGGCCGGCCGCAACGCGTTGCGGGTGCTCCGGGCGGTCGACGAGGTGGCCGACTGACCAGCCCCGGATCAACCACGCAGCGGGGGACGCAGGTCCTCGGGGGTCAGGTCGTCCGTGCTGCCCGCCCGCTCGATCCGGGCGGCGAGAGCGAAGCCGTGGTCCTGCAGGCCACGCAGGTCGAGGCCCGCGGGCGGGTCGCCGACCCACCGGGCGATCCCGTCCGACGCCCGCTCGAGCAGCGAGACGGCTCCGCGGGCGTTGCCGCGCTGGGCGTGCGTGAGGCCGGCGCCGTACTGGGCGAGCGCCCGCCACAGGTCGCGGGTCTCGGGCCCGGACGACTTCCACGCCGCCTCCAGGACCTCGTGCGCCTGGAAGGGCAGCCCCTCGTCGAGCAGCCGCTGGGCCTCGGTGACCGTCTCCTCGGGGGTCAGGTCGAGATCGTCGGGCACCTGCGGGACGCCCGGGGTGCCGTAGGGGAGGGGCCGCCCGGCGGCGTCCCGGGGGCGGGCGTTGCGGGCGCGGCCCCCCTCGTCTCGATCACGGACCCGACGCACGCTCACGCGTCCGACCCTGCCACACCGGCCGCGCGCCCTCACGTCCCGGAGTTGCTGCCTCGGCGTTCATGTCTCGAGGGTGCGCAGCTCCTGGTCGAACGCGTCGAGGAAGCCCTGCCACGAGGCGACCGGCGTGGCCGGGCGCACGACGAACTTGGTCAGCCCGGCGTCGACGTACTCGCGGATCCGGTCACGCGCCTCGGCCCAGCCGTGCGCCACGATCTTCTGCGGGTCCACGTCCGGACGCCGGTCCAGCGACGCCGCGAGCGCCGCGTCGACCTGGGCGGCAGTCGCCTCGGGCGGGACGACGGCCAGGTTGGTCCCGTAGTGGTCCTCCTCGATCTCCCGGCCCGCGGCCGCGGCGGCGCGCTCGATCGTCTCCCGGCACTCGGCGGCCTCGGCGGGGGTGACGAAGCTCCCCAGCCAGCCGTCGGCGAGCCGGCCGATCCGTTCGAGCCCGACCGGCGCGCGCCCGCCGAGCCAGAGGTCGAGGCGACCGGGCGGGCGGGGGCCGATCGTCGCGTCGTCCAGGTCGAAGAACTCGCCGTGGTGCGTGACGCGCTCCTCGGCCAGCAGCCGCCGGACCACGACGAGCGCCTCCTCGAACACCGCGGCGCGCTTCCCGTCGGGCACCGGGTAGAGCTGCCGCTCCCGCGGCCGGGCGGGGCGCACGCCGAACGCGGGCAGGATCCGCTTGGGG
The DNA here is from genome assembly GCF_040648315.1 of Pseudonocardia sp. NPDC049154. NCBI lineage: Bacteria > Bacillati > Actinomycetota > Actinomycetes > Pseudonocardiales > Pseudonocardiaceae > Pseudonocardia > Pseudonocardia sp. NPDC049154. The sequence continues at coordinate 30,608 of NZ_JBEZDN010000051.1, read as the reverse complement.
GCCAACGCCGCCAGGGACGCGAGCTGCGCCGCGACGAGCGCGGGGTTGCGGCCGGGCAGCACCAGCACGCCCGTGCCGACCTTGAGCGAGCGCGTGCGGCCGACCGCGAAGGCCATGCCCGTCAGGGCGTCGACGGAGTCGGTGCCGACCAGGTCGGGCAGCCAGAGCGAGTCGATCCCGCGGGCCTCCAGCTCGTCGACCAGCTCCGCGAAGCCACCGTCCCCGGTTGCGGGCGTGGGCAGCGACCCGATCCCGATCCTGACCTTCACCCGGACGACGCTAGGTCGCGCCCGGGGCGGTGTCGACCGACCGTTGGGCGGGTTCTTCTCACGTCACGGTCGGGCGGGTCGCCTCCGGGGCGGGGGTTTCCCGGGTCTCCGCGACGGGCTCGGCCGGCGCGGGCGCCGGGTCCTCCGCGCGCAGCTCGGCCTTGAGGATGCGGGCCGACCGGCCCAGGCTGCGCGCGGCGTCGGGCAGCTTGCGGGCCCCGAACAGCAGCACGAACACCCCGATGACGACCAGCCAGTGCCAGACGCTCAGTTCACCCATCGCCGTCCCTCCGCCTCGTGCGACCCCCCCAGTGTGCGCCTTCGGGGAATCGCACTCCACAGCCGGGTGCGCAATTCCTCCGGCGTTCGCGGGAATTGCGTACGAATTGCCGATGATCGTCCGGAAGGGGCGTTTCGGGATGATCGTGGGCTCACCGGCGGTTCACGGTCCCTGCTGGTAGACAGTGCACCCGTGGGTCTCGCGTGGGGTGTGCGGCGGCTGGCGGTGCTGGTCGTCGTGGCCGGTGTCCTGGTCGCCGGAATGCTGTTCCCGATCGCCGGCGGAATCGGGCTCCTGGCGGGCGCGGTGAGCGATTCCGCGGTGGGCACGAACGCGGATCTGAAGGCGGGCGTGCTGCCCGCGGTGACCACGGTCGAGGACGCCACGGGCCGGCCCGTCGCGTCGCTCTACGACCAGTACCGCGTCCCGGTCGAGAGCGACCGCATCTCGCAGGCGATGAAGGCGTCGATCGTCGCGATCGAGGACCGCCGCTTCTACGAGCACGGCGGGTTCGACCCGATCGGCGCAGCCCGCGCGTTGGTCAACAACTCGAACGGCGGTGCCACCCAGGGCGCGTCGACGCTCACCGAGCAGTACGTGAAGAACTACGACCTCTACGTCGCCGCGCAGACGGACGCCGAGCGGCGGGCCGCGGTCGCGCCGAGCTACGCGCGCAAGCTCAAGGAGGCCGAGCTCGCGGTCAGCCTCGACCACGAGCTGTCGAAGGACGAGATCCTCACCCGCTACCTCAACCTCGTGTACTTCGGGCACGGCGCGTACGGGGTGCAGGCCGCGGCGCAGGCGTACTTCGGGGTCGACGCCTCGGCGCTCACCGTCCCGCAGGCCGCGCTGCTGGCGGGCATGGTGCAGAGCCCGGCCGAGTACGACCCCGTCGCGCACCCGGACGGCGCCACCGGCCGGCGCAACGTCGTAATCGAGGCGCTGCGCCAGCAGGGGTCGATCAGCCAGGAGCAGGCCTCGGAGGCCGCGACCGCGCCGCTCGGGGTGGTGCCGGAACCGTCGATCCCGGCCGAGGGCTGCATCGGCGCGGGCGACGCCGGCTACTTCTGCGACTACGTGCTCGCCTACCTCAAGCAGTCCGGCTTCCCCACGGACGACCTCTCGGGCGGCGGGTACACCATCCGGACCAGCCTCGATCCGGACGCGCTGGCCAAGACCAAGGCGGCGGTCGACGGGCAGGTGCCGCCCACCCAGCCGCACGTCGCCGACGTCATGGCCGTGGTCCGGCCCGGTGCCGACGCGCACCAGGTCGTCGCGATGGCGGCCAACCGCACCTTCGGCAACAGGCAGGGCGAGTCGAGCTACGGGCTGCCCTACGAGCCGGAGAACATGGGCGCCGGGTCGGTCTACAAGATCTTCACGGCGGCGACGGCCATGGAGCAGCACCTGATCGGCATCGACACCGTGATCCCGGTGCCGCCCAGCGGGTACACGTCGCCGATCTACAGGAACGGGGCCGGGCGGCCGATCCCGGTGGGCAACGCCGGCAACTACCGCACGGCGCTGACCCTGCAGGACGCGCTCGCCGAGTCGCCCAACACGGCGTTCGTGAAGCTGGAGGAGAGCACCGGGATCCCGCCGGTGGTGGACATGGCGGTCCGGCTGGGGCTCACGTCGCTGGCCGAGACGCCGTACAGCGGGAAGCCGGGGACGGCCTCGATCGCCGACGTCATGAAGCAGCAGAACCAGGCGTCGTTCACCCTGGGCGTCACCCCGACCAGCGCGCTGGAGCTGGCCAACGTGCAGGCCACGCTGGCCAGCCACGGCACCTGGTGCCCGCCCTCGCCGCTGCAGTCGATCACGGACCGCACCGGTGCGTCCGTCTCGGTCACGCAGGCGGCCTGCCGCCAGGCGCTCGACCCGGCGATCGCCGACACCCTGATGACGGGGCTGTCGAAGGACGACGCCGCAGGCGGCACCTCGGCCGCCGCCGCCGGGCAGATGGGGTGGAACCGGCCGCTCGCGGCGAAGACCGGGACCACGCAGGAGTACAAGTCGGCGGCGTTCGTGGGCGCGACACCGCAGCTCGCGGGCGCGGCGATCGTGTTCGACGACTCCAACTCGCCCAAGCCGATCTGCGACGGCAGCCCGCCGCGCACCTGCTCGGGCGGCAACATCTACGGCGGCAAGGCCCCCGCGCGCACCTTCTACCGCGCCTTCGGCGACATCCTCGCCGGTCAGCCGGTGGTCCCGCTCCCGCCCGCCGACCCCCGCTACCTCACCGGCACCATCCCGTCGGTCCAGGTCGCCGCCCCGCCGGCCCCCGACCAGAGCCAGGGCGAGAACGCCCCCACCGACCGCCCCGCCGACAACCGCAACCGCGGCGGCGACAACGGCGGGGACAGAGGCGGCGACAACGGCGGAAGAGGGAACGGGGGCGACAACGGCGGCGACAACGGGGGCGACAACGGCGACTGACCCGCGAGGGTGTCAGCGGGGGCCGAGGGTCTCGGTCAGGGCCCGGTCGAGGTCGGCCACCAGGTCCCGCGGGTCCTCGAGCCCCACCGAGAAGCGCAGGTGGCCCCAGCGCCGGAACTCCTCGGGGTAGGCGCCGGCGCGCTCGTCGTCGCCCGAGACGTGCACGATCAGCGACTCGTCGTGCCCGAGCGACACCGCCGACGTGATCACCCGCAGGTTCGCGACGAACCGGTTCTGCGCGTCCGCGTCGCCGCGCACCGCGAAGGCGAGCATCCCGCCGAAGCCGGTCATCGTGCGGGCGGCGAGGTCGTGCTGCGGGTGGTCGGGCAGCCCGGGGTAGGCGACGTAGGCCACCCGCGGGTCCGCGTGCAGGAACTCCGCGACGGCCTGCGCGCTCCGGCAGTGCTGGCGCATCCGCAACGGCAGGGTCACCGATCCGCGCATGATCAGCCAGGCGTTGAACGGGCTGATCGCGCCGCCGACGTTGACCATCGCGTCGGCGCGGATCCGGTCGGTGAGCGCACGGTCGCCGATCACCGCGCCGCCCATCGCGTCGCCGTGGCCGTTGAGGTACTTGGTCAGCGAGTGGACGACGAGATCGGCGCCGAGCGCCAGCGGGCGCTGCAGGACGGGGGTGGCGAAGGTCGCGTCGACGCTGAGCAGGGCGCCCGCCTCGTGCGCGATCCGCGCGACGGCCTCGACGTCCGTGATCCGCGTCGTCGGGTTGGCCGGGGTCTCGACGTGCACGAGCCGGGTCTCGGGGCGGATCGCGGCCCGCACGGCCTCCGGGTCGGACGAGTCGACGAGCGTGGCGGTGATCCCGTACTTCTCCGGCAGCAGCTCGGTGAGCAGCCGGTACACGGCCACGTACGTGACGTCCGACGACACCACGTGGTCCCCGCTGCGCAGGAACGTGAAGAACACCGCGTGCAGGGCCGCGACCCCGCTGGCCAGGGCGACGGCGTCGACGGCACCGCGCTCGCCGGCGGTCTCGAGCAGGGCGAGCTTCTCCTCGAGCCAGCCCTGGTTGGCCCCGCCGTTGCGGGTGTAGAGGGGCGTGCCGAAGTCCGACCAGCTCAGCGCGGAGGGGTCGTCCGGCAGCGCGTACGAGTTCGCCATGACGACCGGGCGGCGGATCGCGCCGGTGCCGGGGTCCACGTCGTTGCCCGCGTGGACGCTGAGGGTCTGCAGATGGGGCCGTTCCACGGCGGCATTCTCGCCGCCGCGCACGCCGCTACCCGTTGGGGGACCAGCGCGGGTCGCGGCCGGCGTAGCCCAGCACCCGGTGGAAGACCGGGGCGCCCTCGCCGACGGCCACGGCCGGGCCGAACAGGCCCTCGACAGCCTCACCCTGGGCGAACGACGAGCAGAACTCCAGGCAGGCGGCCGCGCTCGCGGCGTCGACCGAGAAGCGCTGGCGCGTGGCGCGGGCAAGGTCCCAGCCGTGCACCACGATCTCGTTGAGCGCCACCACGCCGTGCACCTGCGCCGGCAGCACGACGCCGCCCGCCTCGGTCTCGCCCTCCCACGCGGCGGGCTCGCGCCAGGCCGTGACCAGCGCGGCCAGCCGGTCCGGGAGCTCGGTGCGCCAGTCGGGATCGAGGTGCGCGGCCGACGGGACGGGCGCCCCGCCGCCCGCCGGGGTCTTGTGCGCGGCGTCGGTGAAGGCCGTCGTGAGCCCCATGAGGTGGTCGAGCAGGGTGGCCACGGTGAAGTCCGGGCACGGCGTCGGGTCGGCGAGCTGCTCGGCCCGGATCGCCGGGAGCAGCGCGGCGAGCCGGCGCGCGGCGGGGTCCAGGTCGAGCGTCGGGACGGAGCTGGCGGTCGCGGCGGTCACGGGTCCTCCTCGGTGGTCGGTCTGCTCCTACGACCGCGGTCGCGCCCGGAACTCATCGCCGGACGTGGAGTTCGACACCCGGTAGAAGTTGCCGGCGTTCCATGGGGCACCATGGACGGTGAAGCGTCGATCCGGACGAACCAGACTGGGAGTGCGATGAGCACGAGCACCGACACCGCCGCCACGGGCACCGCCGTCACCGGTATCGGCCGGCTCTTCCGCGCGGTCGCCATCGCCGAGGCCTGCTCCTGGGTGGGCCTGCTGATCGGCATGTTCTTCAAGTACGTGGTGGTGCAGGACGAGATCGGCGTGCAGATCTTCGGTCCGATCCACGGTGCCCTGTTCGTGCTCTACGTGGTCGTGACGCTGCTCGCCGCACGCCGCCTCCGCTGGAGCGCCGGCACCCTGGTGCTCGCCCTGATCTCCAGCATCCCGCCGCTCATGACGGTGTGGTTCGAGCGCCGCGCCGCCCGCCAGGGCAAGCTCCAGGCCTCCTGACCGCCGGATGTGGAGCGGATTCCGCGCTCACCGCGGGTTCCGTTCCACACCCGGTGATCATGCCGCCCGCCGGAGGGCGGCACGGAGCAGTGCGACGACGGCGTCGGGTCGGTTCACGAGGTCGTGCCAGGTGAACCGGAGCGGGGCCCACCCGTCGAGCACCAGTGCGTTCTGCTTCCGCCGGTCGGCGCGGAAACGGTCGACGTCGACGTGCCAGGCCCAGCCGTCCACCTCGACGGCGACGCGGACCAGGGGGAATGTGACGTCGACCTCGCCGGCGGGGGTCGCCAGGCCGAGCACCCACCCGGGGAAACCGCCCCCGCGGAGGAGGGCGAGGAACCGCCGCTCGGCCTCCGACTCCGCCCGGTCCGCCGCGGCGGGCTTCCACGATCTCGGCGTCGGCGGCGTCGAGATCGCGGCGTCGCAGCGAGATGCCCGGCGTCGGCCGGCGTCGGAGCCGTGCGGGCACCGTGACCTCCGCCGTCGCGGGCACCGGGCGAGCATCCCGTGCAGGTGCGCGGCGGCGGCCCCGGAGAGCGCGCCCGCCGGACCGGCCCACAAGGAAGCCTCCCGGATGCGCGCCTCGTCGCCGCGGCGATGTCCGGCGACGAGGAAGACACGTGGGCGCGGACTTCGCTCCGGGCGCGACGATCATGCGCCTCACCCCGCCCCCTCGATGACGGGGGAGAGGGGGCCGTGTACCCTGCGGAATGCGACCACCCCGTCGCGCGTTGCACCGCGCGTCAGGGCGATCAAGTGGAGCCCCGCTCCCACCCGCTCACCGCATGCAAGGTGTCCGGGTCCCGGTCGGCGGTCCGCGTCAGCGCGGGCTGCTCTGATCGACGGGTCTTTGCTTGTCGTCGCGAGACATGACGGCACAACGAGGAGACCCCATCAGCACAGAGACACGCATCAACGACCGCATCCGCGTTCCCGAGGTCCGACTCGTCGGCCCGAACGGCGAGCAGGTCGGCATCGTGCGTATCGAGGACGCCCTGCGGCTGGCGCAGGAGGCCGAGCTCGACCTCGTCGAGGTCGCGGCCCAGGCCCGCCCGCCCGTCTGCAAGCTCATGGACTACGGCAAGTTCAAGTACGAGAGCGCGCAGAAGGCCCGGGAGTCCCGGCGGAACCAGCAGCTCACGGTGATCAAGGAGCAGAAGCTCCGGCCGAAGATCGACACCCACGACTACGAGACCAAGAAGCGCAACGTCGTGCGCTTCCTCGAGGGTGGGAACAAGGTCAAGGTCACCATCATGTTCCGCGGTCGTGAGCAGAGCCGGCCCGAGCTGGGCTACCGGCTGCTGCAGCGGCTCGCCGAGGACGTGCAGGAGCTCGGGACCGTCGAGGCCGCCCCGAAGCAGGACGGCCGCAACATGACGATGGTGCTCGCTCCGACCAAGAAGCCGGCCAAGCGCCCGGCGGCCCAGCAGGCCCCGGCCGAGGCCGAGCCCCAGGCCTGAGTCTGAAGCAAGCGGCACGAACCTCCCGGCCCCGTGCGGGAGGTCCCCCACGGTGCGCCCCGCGAGGGGCGCACCGCGACACCGAACGGATCAGTCATGCCCAAGAACAAGACGCACAAGGGAACGGCCAAGCGGGTCAAGGTGACCGGCAGCGGCAAGCTCCTGCGCCAGCAGACCGGCCTGCGCCACCGCCTCGAGGTCAAGTCGAGCAAGGAGACCCGGGACCTCTCCGGCGTCGTCCCGGTGAACAAGGCCGACGTCAAGCGCGTCAAGAAGCTGCTCGGCCGCTGAGCGGAGCTCGCGTGGCGAACACCTGCGCGAGCCTCGCCGCACCCACCCGCTGAACCGGCCTGCCCAGCCCCCCCGGGCCGGCCACCCGAGAGACAGGACAGACCCATGGCACGCGTGAAGCGCGCGGTGAACGCCCAGAAGAAGCGCCGGACGATCCTCGAGGCGTCCGCCGGCTACCGCGGTCAGCGGTCGCGGCTCTACCGCAAGGCCAAGGAGCAGCAGCTCCACTCGCTGACCTACGCCTACCGGGACCGTCGCGCCAAGAAGGGCGACTTCCGGCAGCTGTGGATCACCCGCATCAACGCCGCGGCCCGCGCCAACGGCATGACCTACAACCGCTTCGTCCAGGGCCTCAAGGCCGCGGGCGTCGAGGTCGACCGCAAGAACCTGTCGGAGCTCGCGATCAGCGACCCGACCGCGTTCGCCGCCCTGGTCGAGGTCGCCAAGGCCAACGTCCCGGCCCAGGCGCCGCAGAACGAGAGCGCCGCCTGACCGAGCACATGCTCGGGACGGAACGCACGCCGCGCGTCGTGGCAGCCCGCAAGCTGCTGCGGCGCGCGGGCCGTGAGAAGGCCGGGCGCTTCCTCGTCGAGGGTGCCCAGGCCGTGCGTGAGGCCGTCACCGGCGAGGTCCGGGTGCACGAGCTGTTCGCGACCCCGCTCGCCGTGGAGCGCAACGCCGACATCGTCGGCATCGCCGAGGGCCAGGGCATCCCGGTGACCGTGGTGAGCGACCGGGTCGCCGAGGTCCTCTCCGAGACGGTCACCCCGCAGGGCCTCGTGGCCGTCTGCGACCTGATCGACGTCCCCGTCGCTACGGCGCTCGACGGCTCCCCGCACCTCGTCGCGGTCCTCGCCGGTGTGTCCGAGCCCGGCAACGCCGGCACCGTCCTGCGCGCCGCCGACGCGGCGGGCGCCGACGCGGTGCTGCTGGCCGGGGACAGCGTGGACCCGCACAACGGCAAGGCCGTGCGCGCGTCCACCGGCAGCGTCTTCCACCTGCCCGTCGCCCGGGACCGGGACACCCCCCGCGTGCTCGACGCGTGCCGCGCCGCCGGGCTGACCCTGCTCGCGGCCGACGGGCACGGCGAGCTGGATCTGCACGCCCCGGAGGCCGGGGAGGTCCTCGGCGGCCGGGTGGCATGGATATTCGGTGGCGAGGCACACGGCGTCCCGGAGACCGTGCTGGCGGCGGCCGACCACCGCGTCCGGGTCCCGCTCTACGGCCGCGCCGAGAGCCTCAACCTGGCCGCCGCCGCAGCGGTCTGCCTGTACGCGAGCGCCGCGCACCGGCGTTCTAGGATCACCGACCGTGCATGAGGGAACCCGATGACCGAGAACCTGCTCGACGCCGCGTCGCTCGACGCCGCCGTCAAGGCCGCGGTCGAGGCGTTCGACGCCGCCGGTGACCTCGACGCCCTGGCCGCGGCCAAGCCCGCGCACCTCGGCGACAGGGCCCCGGTGCTGCTGGCCCGGCGCTCCCTCGGCAGCCTGCCCGGCCCCGAGCGGGCCGACGCCGGCAAGCGCGTCAACGCCGCCCGCCAGGAGGTCCAGGCCGCGTTCGACGCCCGCCGCAAGGTCCTCCTCGCCGAGCGGGACGCCCGCGTGCTGGCCGAGGAGTCCGTCGACGTCACCCTGCCCTGGGACCGGCGGCCCCGCGGCGCCCGGCACCCGATCACGCAGATCGCCGAACGGATCGCGGACGTGTTCGTCGCGATGGGCTACGAGGTCGCGGAGGGTCCCGAGGTGGAGTCCTCCTGGCTGAACTTCGACGCGCTGAACTTCGGCAAGGACCACCCGGCGCGCACCATGCAGGACACGTTCTACCTCGGCGAGGGACAGGACTCCGGCACGGTGCTGCGCACGCACACGTCGCCGGTGCAGGTCCGGGCCCTGCTGGAGCGCGAGCTGCCGGTGTACGTGGTCTGTCCCGGGCGGACCTTCCGCACGGACGAGCTCGACGCCACCCACACGCCCGTCTTCCACCAGGTCGAGGGCCTGGCGGTGGACAAGGGCATCACGATGGCGCACCTCAAGGGCACGCTCGACGCCTTTGCCCGCGCCATGTTCGGGGCGGAGTCGACCACTCGCCTGCGGCCGAGCTTCTTCCCCTTCACCGAGCCGTCGGCCGAGGTCGACGTCTGGTTCCCGGAGAAGAAGGGCGGCGCCGGCTGGGTCGAGTGGGGCGGCTGCGGCATGGTCAATCCCAACGTGCTGCGCGCCTGCGGCGTCGACCCGGAGGTCTACTCCGGCTTCGCCTTCGGCATGGGCCTGGAGCGCACCCTGCAGTTCCGCAACGGCCTGCCCGACATGCGGGACATGGTCGAGGGCGACGTCCGGTTCAGCCGCGCGTTCGGTATCTGAGGAGTATTCGGTGCGAGTCCCCCTGTCCTGGCTGCGCGACCACGTCGCCGAGGTCCCCGCGGACGCGGAGGCGGTGGGCGAGGCCTTGGTGCGCGTCGGCCTGGAGCTCGAGGAGATCCACGGGACGCCGGAGCTCACCGGCCCGCTGACCGTCGGCCGGGTCGCGGAGATCGAGGAGCTCACCGAGTTCAAGAAGCCGATCCGGTTCTGCCGGGTCGACTTCGGCGACACCACGCGCGAGATCGTCTGCGGCGCGCGGAACTTCGTGGTCGGCGACCTGATCGTCGCCGCGCTGCCCGGCGCGGTCCTGCCCGGTCCGTTCCCGATCTCGGCGCGGAAGACCTACGGCCGCACCTCGGACGGCATGATCTGCTCCGCCAGGGAGCTGGGCCTCGGCGCGGACCACTCGGGTATCCTCGTGCTGCCGCCGGGCACCGCCGAGCCCGGCACGGACGCGCTCCCGCTCCTCGGTGTCGACGACCCTGTCGTCGAGCTGGCCATCACCCCGGACCGGGGCTACTGCTTCGCCGTGCGCGGGATCGCGCGCGAGCTGGCCGCGTCGCTCGGCGAGGACTACACCGACCCCGCGCGACGCGTGCGGGTCCCCGAGGCAGAGGGCCCGGCCTGGCCGGTCCGCATCGCCGACGAGGCCGGCTGCCCGCGGTTCGTCACCCGCCGCGTGACGGGCGTCGACGCCAGCGCGCCCACCCCGTGGTGGATGCAGCGCCGGCTGCTCGCCGCCGGCATGCGCCCGATCTCGCTGACCGTCGACGTCACCAACTTCGTGATGCTCGACCTCGGCCAGCCGATCCACGCCTACGACGCGACCCGGCTGCAGGGCGAGATCGTGGTGCGCCGGGCCGAGGCGGGGGAGAAGCTCCGCACGCTCGACGACGTCGAGCGCACCCTCGACCCGGACGACCTGGTCATCACCGACGACTCCGGCCCGATCGGCCTCGCCGGCGTGATGGGTGGCGCGTCCACCGAGATCCCGCTCGACAAGACCGGGTCGGTCGACGTCGTGATCGAGGCCGCGCACTTCGCGCCGACCGTGATCGCGCGCGCCGCCCGCCGGCACAAGCTGCCCAGCGAGGCGTCCAAGCGCTTCGAGCGGGCCGTCGACCCGCAGCTCCCGCCGATCGCGGCCGAGGCGGTCGCGAACCTGCTGGTGGAGCACGGCGGCGGCCGGATCGAGCCGGGCCGCACGGACGTCGGCGCCGCGCCGGTGCTGCCCCCGGTCCGGATGCCGCTGGACCTGCCGGACCGCACCGCGGGCGTGACCTACGAGCGCGGGGCAACGGTCGCGCGGCTCACCCAGGTCGGCTGCGCGGTGGAGCTGGAGACCGGCGGGGACGGCCGGGCCGGCTCGACCACCCTGGTGGTCGCCACGCCGCCGTCGTGGCGGCCGGACCTGGACCTGCCCGCCGCGCTGGTCGAGGAGGTGCTGCGGCTCGAGGGCTACGAGACCATCCCGTCGACCCTGCCGCCGGCGCCGGCCGGGCGCGGGCTCACCCCCGCCCAGCTGCGCAAGCGGGCCGTGTCCCGCGCGCTGGCCGAGGCCGGACACGTCGAGGTGGAGCCGTTCCCGTTCGTCGGCGACGCGGCGTGGGACGCCCTGGGCCTGCCCGAGGACGACGTCCGGCGGCGGACCGTCACCGTGGCCAACCCGCTCGACGCCGATCGCGACCGGCTCGCGACGACGCTCCTCCCGGGCCTGCTCGAGACGCTGGTGCGCAACAAGGCCCGCGGGTTCGACGACCTCGCGCTGTACACGCTCGGCCAGGTCGTGCTGCCGCACCGCAATCCCGTGCCGATGCCGGACCCGGGCGTCGACCGGCGGCCGACCGACGCCGAGATCGCGATGATCCGGGCGGCCCTGCCGGCGCAGCCCGTGCACGTCGGTGTCGTGCTGTCCGGGGACCGCGAGCCGCGCGGCTGGTGGGGTCGCGGGCGCCCGGCCGGCTGGCAGGACGCCATCGAGGCGGGCCGGCTCGTCGGTGCCGCCGCGGGCGTCGAGCTGCGGGTGACCAAGGCCGAGCTGGCGCCGTGGCACCCCGGGCGGTGCGCCGCGCTGCGGGTCGGGGAGTGGGTCGTCGGGCACGCCGGCGAGCTGCACCCCAAGGTTGTCGAGGCGCTGGGCCTGCCGCCGCGCACCTGTGCGATGGAGCTCGACCTCGACGCGATCCCGATGCAGGACGCGCGGCCGGCGCCGCGGATCTCGCCGTACCCGCCGGTCTCGGTCGACGTCGCCCTGGTCGCGGCCGAGACGGTCCCGGCTGCCGAGGTGGCCGCGGCCCTCACCGAGGGCGGCGGCGAGCTGCTCGAGGAGGTCCGGCTGTTCGACGTCTACACCGGTGCGCAGGTCGGCGAGGGGAACCGCTCGCTCGCCTACGCCCTCCGGTTCCGGGCGGCGGACCGCACGCTGACCAACGAGGAGGCGAACGCGGCCCGGGACGCCGCCGTTGCCCTCGCGGCGGAGCGCGTCGGGGCCGTCCTGCGCTGAGGCCCCGCCGGCTCAGACGTCGTCCCGGCCCGTGATGCCCAGCCTGTTCGTGATGCGGTCCCCGATGAACGGCACCACCGCCCAGACCGCGAACGCCCACAGGTCGAGCACCAGGAACAGCGGGATGGACACCAGGAAGGCGAAGCCGGTGATCGCCGACGGCACCCAGCCGTACCGGACCATCCGCCAGGGCGTACCGGGCACGAACGACCGGGTGCGGGCGAGAACCACGAGGATGACGGCGAACGTGCCGATCTGCACCGTCTCGGCGAGGGCGTACACGGAGAACCGGGCGAAGTCGACCTGGTCCTCGGCGATGAACCGCGTGAAGAACGGCGTGAGCACGATGATCAGCAGCCACAGCATGTTCAGCCAGGTCAGCGGCAGGGTGGCCCGCGCCACGTAGCGGAACACCCGGTGGTGGGTGATCCAGTGCCGGGCGATCACGGCGAAGCTGATGAGGAAGGCCAGGTACTCGCCCCGGTGGGCAGCGAACCCGGCCGCGAGCTCCGCGGCGGTGTCGCCCTGGGGGACCTGCAGGTCGATCGCCAGCAGCGTGATCGCGATCGCCACGACGGCGTCGGAGAAGAAGGTGAGGCGTTCGGCCGCACCGCGCTCGGTCGGCGCGAACTCGTCCTCGGTCCCGTGCGCGGACGCGTCGGCCATGGGCGGACTCTAGCGATCTCCGCCCGGTGCGCACAGACGTCGAGCTACAGCCCCTGAACGCCCAGCGGGCCGTCCGCGGCGGACGCGGCAGGGTCCTGCCCGACGGCGTCGAACGCCCGCATGATCTCCAGGGCGATCATCAACATCCAGCCGGAGCCCTCCACCGTGCCCCCGAGCAGGTCCTCGGCCTGCTTGACGCGGTAGGCCACGGTCCCGGGAGAGACGTGCAGCTGGTCCGCGGCGGCCGCCCGGCTGCGGCCCACGGCGAGGTACGTGGCCAGGGTCTCCCGCAGCCGTCGCGCCTTGGCCGACGCGGCGCACAGCTCGGCGCCCAGGGTGTCGAGCGCGAACCGGCGGGCGTGCTCGGCGTTGGCGGTGAGCAGGCCGGCCACGGAGGACTCGTGGTGGCCGACGACGCCCCCGTGCCCCAGCCCGGACAGCCGCGCGGCCTCCTGCGCGGCGACATGACTCCAGCGGAACCCGCCGACACCCTCGGCGACCGGTCCCACGGCGGCCCGCACCCCGACGGCGAGCGGCCCGCCGGCGCGGACCCGCGCGGCCGGGTCCTCCGCGGGTCGCGCGGGCCAGTGCAACCAGCCCCACAGCGTGGTCGCGGACCGGTGCAGGCCGACCGTCCCGTCGGCGCCGAGGACCCCGGCCAGCCGGCTGAGCTCGCCGTCGAGCCGGACCGCCGGCCGGTCCGCTGTGAGCAGCACGGCGACGTGCCACCCGCCGAGGGAGTGCCCGAGCGCCGTCTCGGCCGCGCCCCGGTCGACCGGCCCGCCGGCCAGGATCTCCTCGACCGCCTCCATCCGCGCCGCCGCGGCCGAGCCCGTCCAGTCGGAGAGATCCGCGGCGTACCGGCGCTCGACGGCGTCACTGAAGGCCTCGACGTAGGCGAACGACTCGGCGGTGAGCGCGCGGGCCTCCGCGGCGGCCTCCGCGGGCGGCACGACGGCCTCGGTCGCGGCCACCAGCGCGTCGAGCGCGGCGAGGTGCGCGGTCCACATCATGCGCAGCAGCCGCGGCAGCGGCACGCCGCCCCGGACGGCGCCACGGACCGAGGCCAGCAGCTCGTCGGGGACGGCGAGGCCGGCCGGCGCCGTCTCCGTGCGCAGCCCGCGCAGCACGGCGAGGAAGCAGCCCTGGCAGGCGCTGAGCAGCTGGCGCACGGTCTCGGCGGTGCGCGGCCCGCCCTCCATGGCCGCCTCGGGCCCGCGCTGGGCGGCCTCCAGGCCCCAGCGCGCGGCGGGCAGGCCCAGGACGGCGACCGTCTCCTCGAAGGTCCGCGGCGCGCACCGGACCTCGACGACCGTCCCGCCGGGTTCGAGCGCGTCCATCCACGTCCGCCCGGCGAGCGGGCGCGGTGCGCCGTGCGCAGGGATCGGGTCCACCTCCGGGTCGGCGTTGCGCCGGGGCGACAAGAGGTCCGAGGGACGTTGGCGTGCGAGGCGAAGAATAACCGCACCGCGATGGTGTCGGATGGTCACGACGGTCCCGGAGGGGACCAGGGCCGTCGACGCGGCCGGGGGCCTCTCGCCGGTGGCCCCGCGGGGCAGGGCACGGCTCCGCGGGGCCTCGCGGCGTCGTCACGCCTACGCCCGGGCGAGCCGCAGGAGCTCGCGGGCCGAGGTGTCCGGCAGGTAGGCGCGGGTCAGCGCCACGCCGACCCGCGGCAGGTCCGCCTCGTCGCGGAACACCAGGTGCATCGGCTCGTACCGCGGCTGGAACTTGGCCTTGAAGGCGTGCAGCGAGCGGAAGCCGTACAGCGGTTCGAGCCGGGCGCCGAGCGTGTCGAGGAGCCGGTCGAGCACCGCGGTGTCGCCGGAGGTGTCGGTACGGGCCAGCGGCGCCCCCGAGAGCGAGACGACCGCCGCCCCCTCCTCGCGGAAGGCCAGGCAGGCCGACGCGATGAGGAACTCGACGACGGGCCGGAACCCGCCGTCGCGCCGCCGCATGACGTCGAGCGTCCAGCCAGTCACGGTGCCACCCGGCGCGTACACCGGCAGCCACGACGTCACGCCGTGCACCAGGCCGTCGGCGTCGACGGCGAGGCCGACCCGGACGTGCGGGTCGAGCGCCTCGTCGACGCCGCCGAGGGTGAAGCCCATCTCCGGCAGGCCCTTGCCGCCGACCCACTGCTCCGAGAGCTCCCGGACCTGGTCGACGATGGCGTGCCGCTCGTCGGCGAGCCGGACCAGCCGGTGCGTGATCCCCTGCTTGCCCGCCTTGTTCAGCGCGGAGCGCACGTCCTGCCAGGCCTTGCCGCGGAACTCCAGCTCCGGCAGGTCGACGAGGGTGTCCTCGGCGACCTGCGCGGTGAACCAGCCGGCCTCCCGCGCCGCGCGGGCGGTCCGGTCCGAGGCGGAGAAGAGGCACGGGATGAGTCCGGCGGTCTCGCTGCGCACCCCGAACTCCTCCAGGGCCGCGGCCTTGTCCGGCCCGATCGGGTCGCCGAGGCCGACCGCCACGCCGGCGTGCCGCTGGAACGCCACGCAGGAGTCGCCGTCGGCGGTCACGAACCACTCGTTGTCCGGCCAGGTGGCCATCCAGGAGACGGTGCCGCCGCCGTGCTTCTCCAGCAGCGTCACCGCGGTGCCGCGGTCCGCCACGCCGCCGACCGCCCGCCGCGCCCGGCGCGAGGGCACCCGCCACGCCCGCCGCCCGACCAGCAGCAGCACGAGCAGCGCCGCCCACGCGAGCCGGTCGGCCACGAACATCCCCGGCTGGTCGAGGACGGCCTCGGCGTCCTCCAGGACCGCCGCCAGCACGAACACCACACCGGCCAGCAGCCCGACGGCCACGTTGAGCCCCGCGAGCCCCACGGCCCACCGCCACGCCACGCGCCGGCCCTTGCGCAGCCCGTTGACGAGCAGGGCCGCACCGACGACCGTGATCGCCAGGTCGAGCCAGCTCGCCTCCGGGTCGCCGGTCGGGCCGAGCGGACCGTCGTTGGGCAGCAGGAAGCTCAGCACGGAGCCCGCCGCCATGAGCACCAGCAGGAACACCGCGAGCAGCCGCCACTCCCGGCGGCTCGGCCGGGTGGCCGGCACCGCCCGGGCGCGGACCAGCCGCGGCCCCACGACCAGTGCGATCAGCACGGCCACGAGGTGCTCGAGGTCCGCCAGCGAGCCGAGGTAGACCGCCGACGCGAGCACGTAGAGGGCCAGCGCGAGCCGCAGCCGCAGGCGCCACGGCGGGCGCAGGGTCGCGCTCGTCACCGCGAGCGCGGCGAGCGCCCCGGCCGAGAACCCGACGTCGAGCAGCCGGCTGGTGGCCTCCGCCCACGGCCAGCCGGTGCCGCGCACCACGAGCAGGAAGCCGAGCGCGGTGAGGATGCCCACCAGCTGCCCGGCGACGGCGGTCAGCGCGGCGAGCCCGGTCCCCAGCCGCCACTCCGCCCAGCCCACGAAAAGCGCGAAGCTGCCGGTCATCGCGAGGTAGAAGGGCGGCACTACGGCGAGGAACGGGCCGGTCACCAGCGTCCACCACCGGCCGTTCTCCAGCGCCGGCACGCCGTAGGCGACCCAGGGGTACCAGGCCTGGTCGGCCGCGGCCCGCCAGAAGGCGCCGGTGGCGAACCCGGCCACGATCATCACGACCACGACGGTGCTGGTGAAGGGGGTGCGGCGGACCAGCGTCGCGACCCTGGACGCCAGCGGGGCGAGGGCCGGGACGCCCCGGGCCGGGCGGGCCGTGGTGCCGTCGGTCATCGTCGCCTCCCGCGGCGGGTGCCGGGTCCGCCGTCGTCTGCGTGCTGTTCGGGGGATCGGGAGCGGCGTTACGGTGCGGCGATGTGCGACGGACATGCGACCCGGGCCGAGGTCGCGCAGGGCGTCCCCCGTCCCGCCGAGGGCCCCGCGGTCGACCCGATCCACCTCCGGCCCGTCGACTCGGTGCGGATCACCACGCTGGTGGAGAACGTGTTCGACGCCCTGCTCACCGGCGACGAGCGGGTCTCGCGCGTGGGCCTCGGGGCGGGCCGGGCCACCGCGGCGCAGTTCGTGGGCGGCGCGGCGGACGTCGGGCTGATGGCCGAGCACGGGTTCGCCGCGCTCGTCACGGTGCGGCGCGGCACGGCGACCACCTCGCTGCTGTTCGACGCCGGCCTCTCGCCGGACGCGCTGGTGGTCAACGCCGGGCGGGTCGGCGCCCACCTCGACGCCGTCCAGGGGATCGTGCTCAGCCACGGCCACCCGGACCACGCCGGCGGGCTGGCCGGGCTCGCCGGCCGAAAGGGGACCCGCACGCTGCCGATGGTGCTGCACCCGGCCGCATGGACCCGGCGCCGGTTCGCGGTTCCGGGCGGTGAGACCCGCGAGCTGCCGACGCTCAGCCCGCGGGCGCTCGCGGGCGAGGGGTTCGAGCTGGTCGAACGGCGGGTCCCGTCGGTGCTGCTCGACGGCGCCGTGCTGATCACCGGCGAGGTGGACCGGACCACGGAGTACGAGCGCGGGATGCCGCCGGCGCACCAGGCGTGGACCGGGTCGGCCTGGGAACACGACGCCGCCGTGGTCGACGACCAGGCGCTGGTGGTGCACGTGAAGGACAAGGGGCTGGTGGTGCTCACCGGGTGCGGGCACGCAGGAGCGGTCAACATCGTCCGGCACGCGCAGCGGCTCACCGGCGTCCCGGAGCTGTACGCGCTGCTCGGCGGGCTGCACCTCGGCGGCCCGTACTTCGAGCCCGTCA
This sequence comes from Pseudonocardia sp. NPDC049154, assembly GCF_040648315.1. NCBI lineage: Bacteria > Bacillati > Actinomycetota > Actinomycetes > Pseudonocardiales > Pseudonocardiaceae > Pseudonocardia > Pseudonocardia sp. NPDC049154. Next base: position 13,310 of record NZ_JBEZDN010000051.1, on the reverse strand, counting down.
TCCCACCCACGGTGGCGGCCCTGCGCGAGCTGGCCCCCGCGGTGCTGGTCCCGGGGCACTGCACCGGCTGGCGGGCCCAGCACGCCCTGGCCGCCGCCCTGCCCGATGCCTGGATCGCCCCCAGCGCCGGCAGCACCTACACCCTCTGAGCGCGAGTCGGCGGTCTCGCGCGACCGGAAGTGCCGACTCGCGGGCTAGAGGTGCTTGAGGGCTTCCTTGCGGGACAGGGGTGAGAGCTCGGGGTGGGTGTCGACGAACTCGCGCACCCACAGCGGGTCCGTGCGGGCGTGCTGGCGCAGCGCCCAGCCGATCCCCTTGCGCAGGAAGAAGCCCTCGTCCTTCAGGCTGGCCTCGATGGCGTCGGCGAGGAGGTCGACGTCCGTGTCCCCCTTGGACTGCAGCTGGCAGAGGATCGCGGTCCGGCGCAGCCACGGGTCGGGGTCGGTGGCCCAGCGCCGCATCACCGGCGTCACGTGCACGGGATCGGCCCGCAGCACCGGCCCGACCAGGCGGGACGCGATCTCGTCGACGTGGTCCCACCAGGCGCCGCTGACCACCCAGTGCCGGTAGCGGGGGAGCCACTCCGCGTCCGGCCAGCGCGCGTAGTCGCGGTACCCCGCGAGCGCGGTGGCCAGGTAGCGCTCCTCACGGAACTCCGCGCCGTCCCACAGCGCGTCGGCCGTGGCGGCCAGTGCCCCGTGCGTGGGCGGCGGCTGGGCCTGGACGCCCTCGCGGAGGATCCGGGCCCGGACCGGCTGCGGCACGCCGCGGAAGGGCATGTCCGACTTCATGTACGCCTGCATGACGGGCGCCGCCTCCGGGTCCGCGGCCGCCTCGAGCCCGGCGCGCAGCGCGTCGGCCAGGGTGGTCATGAGATCAGCCTAAGCCCGCGCGCCACTCTTCCGGGGAGGTGAAGGGGAACGCCTTTGCATGAGATTTCACGGCAGTGCATAATCTTGCGCGTGGTACGGATCGCGGTGGCGGGAGCCAGTGGGTACGCCGGGGGAGAGCTGTTGCGGCTCCTCCTGCCGCACCCCGAGGTCGAGATCGGTGCGCTGACGGCGGGCGGCAACGCGGGGCGACGACTGGGCGAGTTCCAGCCGCACCTGCTGCCGCTGGCCGACCGCGTCCTCGAGGAGAGTACGGCGGAGGTGCTCGGCGGGCACGACGTCGTCTTCCTCGCGCTGCCGCACGGGAGGTCCGCGGAGATCGCGGCGCAGCTCGGGGACTCCACCCTGGTGATCGACTGCGGCGCGGACCACCGGCTGCAGGACGCCGACGCGTGGGACCGCTGGTACGGCGGCGAGCACGCCGGCCACTGGCCGTACGGCCTGCCCGAGCTGCCCGGCGCGCGGGACGCGCTGCGGGGCACCACCCGGGTCGCCGTGCCGGGCTGCTTCCCGACGGTCTCCTCGCTCGCCCTCGCGCCGGCCCTCGCGGCCGGGCTCGTGGGCCCCGAGGTCGTGATCACGGCCGTCACGGGGACGTCGGGCGCGGGCAGGTCGCTCAAGCCGCACCTGCTCGGTGCCGAGGTGATGGGCTCGCTCTCCGCCTACGGGGTGGGGGGCGTGCACCGGCACACGCCGGAGATCGCGCAGAACCTGTCGGGGGTGTCCGGTAGGCCCGTCTCCGTGAGCTTCACCCCCGTCCTCGCGCCCCTTCCCCGGGGCATCCTCGCGACCTGCACCGCGCCCCTGACCGGCGACGGCGCGCAGGCGCGGGAGGTCTACGACAAGGCCTACGCGGCCGAGCCCTTCGTGCACCTGCTGCCCGAGGGCCAGTGGCCCACGACCAAGGCCACGCTGGGGTCGAACACGGTTCACCTGCAGGTGGCGGTCGACGCCGACGCGGGCCGGCTCGTGGTCGTCGCCGCGATCGACAACCTGGCCAAGGGCACCGCCGGCGGGGCCGTCCAGTGCATGAACATCGCCCTGGGCCTGCCCGAGATCACCGGCCTGCCGACCACGGGGGTCGCGCCGTGAGCCTCACCCGACCCCGGGGTTTCCGGGCCGCCGGGGTCACCGCCGGGATCAAGGCCAGCGGCAAGCCGGACCTGGCCCTCGTCGTCAACGACGGGCCCGAGCAGACCGCCGCTGCGGTGTTCACCCGCAACAAGGTGAAGGCCGCCCCGGTGCTGTGGTCCCAGCAGGTCATGACCACCGGCACCCTGAGGGCCGTCGTCCTCAACTCCGGCGGGGCCAACGCCTGCACCGGCCCCGAGGGCTTCCAGACCGCCCACGCCACGGCGGAGAAGGCGGCCGAGGTGCTGGGGGCGGGCGCGATCGACGTCGCGATCTGCTCCACCGGCCTGATCGGCGCCCAGCTCCCGCGGGACGTGGTGCTGGCCGGGGTCGAGAAGGCCGCCGCGGCCCTGGAGGCCACGCCCGACGCGGGCCTGGCCGCCGCCACGGCGATCATGACCACGGACACCGTCGCCAAGCAGGCCCTGTCCGAGCAGGCGGGCTGGTCGGTCGGCGGGATCACCAAGGGCGCCGGGATGATCGCGCCCTCGATGGCCACGATGCTGTCCGTGCTGACCACGGACGCGTCGGCCGACGTCGCGACCCTGGACCGCGCGCTGCGGGCCGCCGTCCGGGTCAGCTTCGACCGGCTCGACGTCGACGGCTCGATGTCCACCAACGACACCGTGGTCGTCCTGGCCTCCGGGGCCTCGGGCGTCACGCCGTCGGAGCAGGACCTGACCGCCGCGCTCACCGAGGTCGCCAAGGACCTCGCGAGGCAGATGCAGGCGGACGCCGAGGGCGTCACCAAGCGGATCCTCGTGCGGGTGACCGGGGCCGCGAGCGAGGACGACGCCGTGGTGATCGCCCGGACCGTCGCCCGGGACTCGCTGGTCAAGACGGCGCTCTTCGGCTCCGACCCCAACTGGGGCCGGATCGCCGCGGCCGCCGGCTACGCCGACGCCGACCTCGACCCCGAGAAGCTCGACGTCTCGGTCAACGGCGTCACCCTCTGCCGGGGCGGCGTGGCGGCGGGGGACCGCGGGCTGGCCGACCTCTCCGGCGAGGACGTCCTCGTCGAGGTGGAGCTGGGCCTGGGGTCCGGCGAGGCCGAGATCCTCACCACCGACCTCTCGCACGCGTACGTGGAGGAGAACAGTGCCTACTCCTCCTGAGACGCCGGGGCGCCTGAAGCGGGCCGGGGAGAAGGCCGGCGTGCTGGCCGAGGCCCTGCCCTGGCTGCAGCGCTTCCACGGGCAGGTCGTCGTGGTCAAGTACGGCGGCAACGCGATGGTCGACGAGGAGCTGAAGCAGGCGTTCGCGCAGGACATGGTGTTCCTGCGGCTCGCCGGCATCCACCCGGTCGTCGTGCACGGCGGCGGCCCGCAGATCAGCGCGATGCTGAAGCGGCTCGGCCTGCCGGGCGAGTTCCGCGGCGGGCTGCGCGTGACCACCCCCGAGACGATCGACGTCGTCCGGATGGTGCTGGTCGGGCAGGTGGGCCGCGAGCTCGTCGGGCTGATCAACCAGCACGGGCCGTACGCCGTCGGGCTCTCGGGCGAGGACGCCGGCCTGTTCACCGCCGAGAGGCGCACCGCGCTCGTCGGCGGCGAGCCGGTGGACATCGGCCTGGTCGGCGACGTGGTCGAGGTCAACCCGGCCGCGGTGCTCGACATCGTGAAGGCCGGCCGGATCCCCGTGGTCGCGGGCGTGGCCCCGGGTGCGGACGGGCAGGTCTACAACATCAACGCCGACAGCGCGGCCGCCGCGCTGGCGGCCGCCCTCGACGCCGCCAAGCTCGTCGTGCTCACGGACGTCGAGGGGCTGTACGCGAACTACCCGGACCCCGAGTCGATCATCTCCGCGCTCACCGCGGCCGAGCTGGAGCCGATGCTCCCGGAGCTGGAGAGCGGGATGGCGCCGAAGATGGAGGCCTGCCTGCGCGCGGTGCGGGGCGGGGTGCCGCAGGCGCACGTGATCGACGGCCGCGTGCCGCACTCCGTGCTGCTCGAAGTGTTCACCAGTGAAGGCGTCGGAACGATGGTGGTGCCGGAATGACCAGCTACGCCGAGCGGTGGCAGCACGCGCTCATGAACAACTACGGCACCCCGCCGCTCGCGCTGGTGCGCGGTGAGGGCGCCGAGGTGTGGGACGCCGAGGGCAACCGCTACCTCGACCTGCTCGGCGGGATCGCGGTGAACTCCCTCGGCCACGCCCACCCCGCCGTCGTCGAGGCCGTGACCCGGCAGATCTCCACGCTGGGCCACACCTCGAACCTCTACATCACCGAGCCGCCGCTGCAGCTCGCCGAGAAGCTCCTGGAGCTGCTCGGGCAGGAGAGCGCGCGGGTGCTGTTCTGCAACTCGGGCGCCGAGGCCAACGAGGCCGCGTTCAAGATCACGCGCCGGACCGGCCGGACGAAGATCGTCGCCTGCGAGAACGCCTTCCACGGCCGGACCATGGGGGCGCTCGCGCTCACCGGCCAGCCGGCCAAGCGCGAGCCGTTCGAGCCGATGCCGCCGGGCGTGGTGCACATCCCCTTCGGCGACGTGGAGGCCCTGGAGGCCGCCGTCGACGACACGACGGCCGCGGTGTTCCTCGAGCCGATCCTCGGCGAGGCCGGCGTGATCGTGCCGCCGGAGGGCTATCTCGCCGCCGCCCGGGAGATCACCTCCCGCCACGGCGCCCTCCTGGTGCTGGACGAGATCCAGACCGGCATCGGCCGCACCGGCGCCTGGTTCGCGCACCAGGCCACCGGGGTGGTGCCGGACGTCGTGACCCTGGCCAAGGGCCTCGGCGGCGGGCTGCCCATCGGCGCCTGCATCGGCATCGGCGCGGCCGCGGGCCTGCTCGAGCCCGGCCAGCACGGCACCACCTTCGGCGGCAACCCGGTGAGCTGCGCCGCGGCGCTGGCCGTGCTCAGCACGATCGACAACGACGGGCTGCTCGAGCACGTCGACCGGTTGGGCAAGGAGATCCGCGCGGGCATCGAGGGGCTCGGCCACCCGCTGGTCACGGACGTGTCCGGCGCCGGCCTGCACATCGGCGTCGGCCTCGACCAGCCGGTGTCCGCCGCGGTGGCGGCGAAGGCCCGGGACCGGGGCTACCTGGTCAACAACGCGGTGCCCACCCGGGTGCGGCTCGCGCCGCCGCTGGTGCTCACCGAGGCGCAGGCCCAGGGCTTCCTGAAGGAGCTGCCCGGGATCCTCGACGAGTCCGGCGGGACCGTCTGATGAGCGTCGTGGGCGGTCCGGCGCGCGGCGGCGGGAAGGGCAGGCCGCGGCACTTCCTGCGGGACGACGACCTGTCGCCCGAGGAGCAGGCCGAGGTGCTCGCCCTGGCCGCGGACATGAAGGCGGACCGGTTCGCGCACCTGCCGCTGATCGGCCCGCGGCCGGTGGCGGTGCTGTTCGACAAGTCGTCGACCCGGACCCGGGTGTCGTTCGAGGTGGGGATCACCCAGCTCGGCGGGCAGCCGGTGATCCTCGACGCCGCGAGCAGCCAGCTCGGCCGCGGCGAGACGATCGAGGACACCGCCCGGGTGCTGTCCCGGTTCGTCGACGCCGTGGTGTGGCGGACCGCGGGTCAGGCCCGGCTCGAGGCCATGGCCTCGGCGTCGCGGGTGCCGGTGGTCAACGCGCTCACGGACGAGTTCCACCCCTGCCAGGTCCTCGCCGATCTGCAGACGATCCGGGAGCGGTTCGGCCGCACGGCCGGGCTCACGCTCGCCTACCTCGGCGACGGCGCCAACAACATGGCCCACTCGCTGCTGCTCGGCGGCACGCTCGCCGGGATGCACGTGCGGATCGGGGCACCCGCGGGCTTCACCCCGGACCCGGACATGCTGCGGGACGCGAAGGCCCACGGCTCGGTGACCGGCGGGTCCGCCGAGGTGGTGGCCGACCCGGTCGCCGCGGTCGAGGGGGCCGACGTGGTCGTCACCGACACGTGGGTCTCGATGGGCCAGGAGGCGGACGGGCTGGACCGGGCGGCGCCGTTCCGGCCGTTCCAGATCAACGCGGAGTTGCTCGCCCACGCGAACGAGCGCGCGATCGTGCTGCACTGCCTGCCCGCGCACCGCGGCGACGAGATCACCGACGAGGTGCTCGACGGGCCCGCCAGCGCGGTCTGGGACGAGGCGGAGAACCGGCTGCACGCCCAGAAGGCCCTGCTGGCGTGGCTGATGGACCCGGCCCGCGGATGACGGCGGTGTGGCGATGACCGCGGCCACCCGAGTGGCCCGCCAGGCCCGGATCGTCGAGATCATCGGCCAGCAGGCGGTGCGCAGCCAGGCCGAGCTGCTCACGCTGCTCGACGCCGAGGGCATCGGCACCACCCAGGCCACGCTCTCCCGGGACCTCGACGAGCTCGGCGCGGTCAAGGTCCGCGGTGCGTACGTGATCCCGGACGACGGGAGCCCGGTCCGCGGCCTGGCCCACACACCCGAGGGCGGCACGGCTCGGCTGTCCCGGTTGCTGGGGGAGGTGCTCGTGTCCGCGGACGCGAGTGGCAACCTTGCCGTCCTGCGCACCCCGCCCGGCGCGGCCCACTACCTGGCGAGCGCGCTTGACCGTGCCGCCCTGAACGACGTCGTCGGCACGATCGCGGGCGACGACACGGTCCTGCTGGTGGCCCGCGAGCCCCTCACCGGGGCCCAGGTCGTCGCGCGACTGCTCGAACTCTGACCCTGCGCGTTTCTGATCAAGGAGAACCATCGAAGTGAGCAAGGTCCTGACCTCCCTCCCGAAGGGCGAGCGCATCGGCATCGCCTTCTCCGGAGGCCTCGACACCTCCGTGGCGGTCGCCTGGATGCGCGACAAGGGCGGGATCCCGTGCACCTACACCGCCGACCTCGGCCAGTACGACGAGGCGGACATCTCCGGCGTCCCCGACCGCGCGAAGCAGTACGGCGCCGAGATCGCCCGCGCGGTCGACATCAAACCCCAGCTGGTCGACGAGGGCCTGGCGGCGCTCGCGTGCGGCGCCTTCCACATCCGCTCCGGGGGCCGGACCTACTTCAACACCACGCCGCTGGGCCGCGCCGTCACCGGGACGCTGCTGGTGCGCGCCATGCAGGCGGACGGCGTGAACATCTGGGGCGACGGCTCGACCTTCAAGGGCAACGACATCGAGCGGTTCTACCGCTACGGCCTGATGGCCAACCCCGAGCTGCGCATCTACAAGCCGTGGCTCGACGCCGACTTCGTCCAGGAGCTGGGCGGGCGGGACGAGATGAGCCGGTGGCTCACCGCCCACGGGCTGCCCTACCGGGACTCGGCCGAGAAGGCGTACTCCACGGACGCGAACATCTGGGGCGCGACCCACGAGGCCAAGACCCTCGAGCACCTCGACGTGTCCCTGGAGACCATCGAGCCGATCATGGGCGTGAAGTTCTGGGACCCGTCGGTCGCGATCGAGGCCGAGGACGTCACCGTCACGTTCGAGGCAGGGCGGCCGGTGGCGATCAACGGGAAGCGATTCGACGACCAGGTCGACCTCGTCCTGGAGGCCAACGCCGTCGGCGGGCGGCACGGCCTGGGCATGTCGGACCAGATCGAGAACCGGATCATCGAGGCCAAGTCGCGCGGCATCTACGAGGCGCCCGGGATGGCGTTGCTGTTCGCCGCCTACGAGCGGCTGCTCAACGCGATCCACAACGAGGACACCCTCGCGAACTACCACTCCGAGGGCCGCAAGCTCGGCCGGCTGCTCTACGAGGGCCGCTGGCTGGACCCGCAGGCGCTGATGATCCGCGAGTCGATCCAGCGCTGGATCGCCTCGCTGGTGACCGGCACCGTCACGCTGCGCCTGCGCCGCGGGGACGACTACACGGTCCTGAACACCGAGGGGACCGGCTTCTCCTACCACCCGGACCGGCTCTCGATGGAGCGCGTGGAGAACGCCGCCTTCGGGCCCACGGACCGGATCGGCCAGCTCACCATGCGCAACCTCGACATCGCCGACTCCCGTGCCAAGCTGGAGGCCTACGCCGACCAGCCGGCCGAGCAGGGGACGGTGCTCGTCGAGCACGGCACGCTGTTCGGCGAGCTGCCCTCGGGCGGCTTCGACCGGATCGCCGCCACCGACCGGGCCGGCGAGCGCGAGTCGGAGAAGTCCCTCGACGCCGCAGCCCTGGAAGCGGGGAACGACTGATGGCGGGCTCCGGGCTGTGGGGCGGGCGGTTCAGCGGCGGCCCGGCGGACGCGCTGGCCGCGCTGAGCAAGTCCACGCACTTCGACTGGCGGCTCGCGCCGTACGACATCCGCGGCTCGAAGGCGCACGCCCGCGTGCTGCACCGGGCCGGGCTGCTCAGCGACGACGAGCTGGACGGGATGCTCGAGGCGCTGGGCAAGCTCGCCGCGGACGTCGAGTCGGGCTCGTTCGGGCCCGCGCCCGGCGACGAGGACGTGCACAGCGCCCTGGAGCGCGGCCTGATCGAGCGGGCGGGGCCCGACCTGGGCGGCAAGCTCCGGGCCGGCCGGTCCCGCAACGACCAGGTCGCCACGCTGTTCCGGATGTGGCTGCGCGACGCCGCGCGCCGGATCGCGTCGGGCGTGCTCGACGTCGTCGACGCGCTCGTCACCCAGGCCACCGCCTACCCGGACGCGCCGATGCCGGGCCGCACCCACCTGCAGCACGCCCAGCCGGTGCTGCTGTCGCACCAGCTCGCCGCGCACGCCCAGGCCCTGGTCCGGGACGTCGACCGGCTGCGGGACTGGGACAAGCGGGCGGCGGTCTCGCCGTACGGGTCGGGGGCGCTCGCCGGCTCCTCGCTGGGGCTCGACCCGGAGGCCGTGGCCGCCGAGCTGGGTTTCGACTCGTCGGCCGAGAACTCGATCGACGGCACGGCCGCGCGGGACTTCGCGGCGGAGGCCGCGTTCGTGCTGGCCATGGTCGCGGTCGACCTGTCGCGGCTGTCCGAGGAGGTCATCCTCTGGGCCACCGCGGAGTTCTCGTACGTCACGCTCGACGACGCCTTCTCCACCGGCAGCTCGATCATGCCGCAGAAGAAGAACCCGGACGTCGCGGAGCTGGCCCGCGGCAAGGCGGGCCGCTTGATCGGCAACCTCGCCGGTCTCCTGGCCACGCTCAAGGGACTCCCGCTCGCCTACAACCGGGACCTGCAGGAGGACAAGGAGCCGCTGTTCGACTCCGCCGAGCAGCTCGAGCTGCTCCTGCCGGCCGTCGCGGGCATGGTCGAGACGCTGGTCTTCCACACCGACCGGCTCGCCGAGCTCGCGCCCGCGGGCTTCACCCTCGCCACGGACGTAGCGGAGTGGCTCGTCCGGCAGGGCGTGCCGTTCCGGGTGGCGCACGAGGCCGCGGGCGGCTGTGTCCGGGCGGCCGAGGCGCGTGGCGCCGGGCTCGAGGACCTCACGGACCGCGAGCTGGCCGCCGTGCACCCCGCGCTCACCCCCGCGGTCCGCGAGGTGCTCACGGTCGAGGGCTCCATCGCCTCCCGCGACGCCCGCGGCGGCACCGCGGGCGAGCGCGTCGAGGAGCAGCTCGACGGCCTGCGCCTCGCCTCCGCGGACGCGCGGGCCTGGGTCGGCGCCCCGGCGGTGAGCGGCTGAGTGGCGGCCCCGACCCGGCCCTTGATCGCGCGCGCGGAGCTCGCCACGGACGTGCTCCCCGCGGCGGCCCGGCTCCTGGGCTGTACCGTCGAGGCGGACACGCCCGAGGGCCCGGTGGCGGTGGAGCTCGTCGAGGTGGAGGCCTACCGCGGAGCGGACGACCCGGCGTCGCACAGCTACCGGGGCCGGACCCCGCGCAACGCCGTGATGTTCGGCCCCGCCGGGCACCTGTACGTCTACTTCGTCTACGGCATGCACTTCTGCGCCAACATCACCTGCCTGCAGGACGGTGAGGCCGGCGCGGTGCTGCTGCGCGCCGGGCGGGTGGTGTCGGACCCGGGGATCGCCCGGGTCCGGCGGCCGACCGCCCGGCGGGACGCCGACCTCGCCCGCGGGCCCGCCCGGCTGGCCTCGCTGCTGGGGCTGGGGCGCGAGCACAACGGCGTCGACGTCACCTCGCCGGACTCGCCGGTGCGGGTGGTGGCGGGGGAGCGCGTGCCGGCCGAGCGGATCCGCACGGGGCCGCGCGTGGGCGTCGCCGCCGCGCACGACACGCCCTGGCGGTTCTGGGTGGACGGGGCCCCCGAGGTGAGCCCGTACCGGCCCGGCCGCGTCCGGACCGTGACGTCACGGGGCCGCACAGAAGTGGACACTCAGGAAAGGGCACCCTAACCTTCCTGCCGTGTTCGTCGATCGTCGGCCAGGCCGACTCCTCCCGCTCGTCGGCCTGCTGCTCGCCGGCGCTCTCGTCCTCGCCGGGTGCGGCGGCTCCGGTGGGGAGCAGTCCGGATCGGGCAGCACGGCACCCTCCGGCACGTCGGGTGCCTTCCCGGCGACCGTCACGCACAAGTTCGGCTCCACGACCGTGCCGGCCGCACCGGAGCGCGTCGTCTCGCTGGGCTACACCGACCAGGACGCGATCCTGGCGCTCGGCGTGGTTCCGGTCGCGATCCGCGAGTTCACCGGCGACAAGCCCTCCGCCACCTGGGACTGGGCGCAGGACAAGCTCCAGGGCAAGCAGCCGCAGGTACTGCCCGTCGGCGAGGTCGGCACCGAGACGATCGCGGCGCTGCGGCCCGACCTGATCGTCGGCATCTCCGCGGGCCTGACCCAGGAGCAGTACGACACCTACTCGAAGATCGCGCCGACGATCGCGCAGCCCGCCGGGTTCGTCGACTACGGCACCCCGTGGCAGGACGCGACCCGCCTCACCGGGCAGGCGCTGGGCAAGCCCGCCGAGGCCGACCAGCTGATCTCCGCCCTGGAGGCGAAGTTCGCGCAGGTCAAGGCGGCGAACCCGGCGTTGCAGGGCAAGTCGGTGGCCGGTGTCCGGCCGAGCACGGCGGACAACGCGTCGTTCTTCGTCTGGGGAAGCCAGGACCTGCGCGCCCGCTTCTTCCAGGCGCTGGGCATGACCATTCCGCAGGAGTTCGACCAGCTGGCCGGGTCCAGCTTCTACGCCTCGATCTCCACCGAGGAGATCTCGAAGCTCGACCCGGTCGACTCGATCGTGCTGATCACCGCGAGCGACGCCGAGACGCAGGCCTTCCAGAACCTGCCCGGCTACTCCGGCCTGACGCCGGTCCAGCAGGGCCACGCCTTCACCCCGACGTCGGAGCAGTCCGCTGCGATGTCGTTCTCCAGCGTGCTGAGCCTGCCGGCGCTGCTCGACACGCTGCCGGGCGACATGAACGCGACGCTCGCCTGACGCTCGCCCGACCTGCGGCCCGTCCCCCGGAACCCGGGGGACGGGCCGTCCGCGTATCGGGGAGGATTGGGGCGTGAGCATCCTCGACGAGCTGGAGTGGCGCGGCCTCATCGCGCAGACCACCGATCTCGACGCCCTGCGCAAGGACCTCGAGGGCCCCGAGCCGCTCACCCTGTATTGCGGGTTCGACCCGACCGCCGCCAGCCTGCACGCCGGGCACCTGATCCCGCTGCTCACCCTCCGCCGCTTCCAGGAGGCCGGGGCCCGGCCGATCGTGCTGGCCGGCGGGGCGACCGGGCAGATCGGCGACCCGCGGGACGTCGGGGAGCGCTCGCTGCACAGCGTCGAGACGGTCACGGAGTGGGCCACCCGGATCCGCGGGCAGCTGGAGCGGTTCGTGACCTTCGACGACTCGCCCACCGGCGCGCTCGTGGCGAACAACCTGGACTGGACCGGCAACCAGGGCGTGCTGACGTTCCTGCGGGACATCGGGAAGCACTTCTCGGTCAACGTCATGCTGTCGCGGGAGACGGTGAAGCGCAGGCTGGCCGGGGACGGGCTCTCCTACACGGAATTCAGCTACCTCCTGCTGCAGTCCCAGGACTACCTCGAGCTGTACCGCCGCCACGGCTGCCGCCTGCAGATCGGTGGGTCGGACCAGTGGGGCAACATCGTCGGCGGGGCGGACCTCATCCGCCGGGTGGACGGCGGCACGGCGCACGCCCTGACCACCCCGCTGGTCACGGACTCCGAGGGGCGCAAGTTCGGCAAGTCGACGGGCGGCGGCAACATCTGGCTCGACCCGGAGCTGACCTCGCCGTACGCCTGGTACCAGTACTTCGTCAACGTCTCCGACGCCGACGCCGGCACGTACCTCCGGCTCTTCACCTTCCTGGCCCGGGAGGAGATCGAGGAGCTGGAGAAGGACACGGCCGAGCGGCCGCACCTGCGGCTGGCGCAACGTCGGCTCGCGGAGGAGCTGACCACCCTGGTGCACGGAGCGGACGCCACGGCCCAGGTGATCGCCGCGTCGTCGGCGTTGTTCGGCCGCGGGGAGCTCGGCGGGCTGGAGGCCGGGACCCTCACCGCCGCGATGTCCGAGGTGCCGACCACCGACACCTCGCTCGGGGCGGGCGCAACGATCGTCGACCTCCTGGTGGGTACCGGACTGGTCGAGAGCAAGGGGGCCGCGCGCCGCGCCGTGAAGGAGGGCGGGGCGTACGTGAACAACACGAAGGTCGACGACGAGGAGTGGACCCCGTCGGAGGGGGACCTGCTCGCGGGCGGCTGGCTGGTGCTGCGCCGCGGCAAGCGGAATCTCGCCGGCGTGCGCGTGGAGCGCTGACGACCCGCGAGGTCGCCGAGATCACACGCACGGAATTCGGGCCCGGCACGCACCCACGCGGGGTGTGCCGGGCCCGCCCGCATCCGGGGCCTTCGGGCCCGGGCCACGGCAACCGCGGGCGTCGGCCGCGGCGCGCCGGTCGAGAGGCCGTCGCGAGACGGTTGCCCACAACCCGCCGTTGACCAGCGCGAACACCGAAAGTGACCCCCCGGTTCTCGGGGCCCCGGAGCGGGTGTGTAACTTTCTCTCTCGTCGCCACGGCGGTCAGCACGACAGACCGGGACGGGTTCTCCGGCCCAGAGTCAGACCGCAGGCGGGCGACGACAATCGGTTCGGCCGGGCCCCCTCGGGGCCCGAACGGGCCGGCGCGGGACTTCGGTGCTTGACCCGGCCGAGGGACATGCGTAAGATAGGGGAGTTGCCTCCGAGCGGATCGCTCTGGTAGCGTGACAATCCGAGAAGGAAGCCCCGGATCGAGATCGCGGACGCGGTCGAGTGATGGTGTGTGGGTGTCTTTTGAGAACTCAACAGTGTGTCGAGCTAAGTGTTCTGGTGGTTTTTGTGCCAGTTCATGTTTGGTCTGCTGCCGGGCCCCGTCCGGTGGGTGGACCGTTTGTTGGAGCCAGTTTTTGTTGGAGAGTTTGATCCTGGCTCAGGACGAACGCTGGCGGCGTGCTTAACACATGCAAGTCGAGCGGTAAGGCCCTTCGGGGTACACGAGC
>NZ_JBEZDN010000050.1:0-53041 GCF_040648315.1 Pseudonocardia sp. NPDC049154 | reverse complement strand
CACCGTGGCCGTGGCCCGGCGCGGCCTCCCCGCCGCCGGCGACGACGCCCGCGACCCGGGCCGGGCCCGTCGGATCCTCGACGAGCGGCTGGCGGCGGGGGAGATCGACCTCGTCGAGCACGAACGGCTGCGGACCGCGCTCGCGGACGCGGAGCGGAGCGACCGGTGACGGCGCGAGCTCGGAGCCGGCCGGGCATGGGGGACATCTGTCTGGCGATCACGCGGTCGACCGTGGAGGCGACTCGATTGTTCGCCACCAGTGCCCTCGCGGCGCCGGCGGGCCTGATCGGGCGCTGGGTGCGGAGCGACGACGGCTCGCGGTCGAGGGTGTTCCGGGAGACGACCGTCAGGGGACGACGTCCGGCCGACCCGGTCGTGCTGGTGGTCCGGTTCCGGCTGCGGTGGGTCGGCCGAGCGCGGTGGGCGCACACCGTGTTCCGCTCGATCTGTGCGGCCAGCACACCGGCGTTCGCGGGCTTCCCGGGCTTCGTGACCAAGCTCTGGCTCGCCGACCCGTGGACCCGGGTCTACCGCGGCGTCTACGAGTGGGACGGGGCCGATCGCGCCGAGTGGTACGCGGCGCGGCTCACGCGCGTGCTGGGCCTCGTGTCCGTGCGGGGCTCGGTCGCCCACGTGGTGCTCGAGGGACTGGACCGCGACGGGTTCGTCGACGGACGCCTGCCCCTTCCCAGTGGCACGCCTTCCGAGCGGAGGGCGTCGTGAAGGACCGGAGAAGGACGTGCCTGGTCCGGGTCCTGCGGCCGCCGGCCGCGGACCTGCCCGCCGCACTCGTCGTGGTGCAGCACCGACGCCCGGGCCACGACGGTCTGCTCGTGAGGACGGGAAGTCCTTCGGCCGGGCCCGACGGGGAGGACGGCACTCCTGCCGCGGCCACATCCGGAGCAGTGTCCCTCGAAGATCCGGCCGAACGCAGGAGGACGTCGTGCACGAGGCGAAGCGCTGGACCGTGTCGATCGACATCGACGAGTACGAGGGCAGGACACGCGCGGTGGCGCGACTGCACACGCGGGACAGCGACCGCGTGGTGGGGACCGGCCTGGCCCGGTTGAACCCGGCGGACCGGGACGTGCCCGAGATCGGCGACGAGCTCGCGGCAGCACGGGCCCTGTCGGAGCTCACCCACCGGCTGCTCGACATCACCGCGGGCGACCTGGAACGGGCCAATGCACAGGCACGGAGCGGCGGCTGATCTCGCGTCGGCACGGCAGCAGTGATCACCGGGGCCCGGCGCCGGTGGCGGTCTCCTCGGGGTCCGCATCACCGGCGTCCGCTCCGGGGACGAGGTCCTCGGGCCGGCCGAGCAGGCGGGCGATCTCCCGCAGGAGCCGTCCGCCGGTGGCGCCGTCACTGGCGCGGTGGTCCGCCGCGAGCGTGAGGTCCACGACCGGACGGGGGACGACGGCGTCCTCGACCACCCATGGCCGGGCGCGTACGGCGCCGATACCGATCAGCGCGACCTGCGGCGGATAGATGACACCGGTGACGCTGTCGACGCCGAGTTCACCGAGGTTGGTGACGGTCGCCGTGGCGCCGCCGGCCTCCGACGAGCGCAGGTGCCCGCCGCGGGCGCGTGCCCCCGCCCCGGCGAGGGCGCGCATGAGTGCGTCGAGCCCGAGGGCGTCCGCGTCGCGCAGCACGGGTACGGCGAGCCCGCCGCCCCGGAGCGAGACCGCGACGCCGAGGTGGACGTTCTCGCAGGGGCGGAAGGCGTCGTCGATCCAATGCCCGTTGAGCTCGGGAACCGCGCGCAGGCCCAGGGCGACGGCGTGCAGGAGCAGCGCCGCCGGCAGTACGCGGTCCTGGACGGGGATGCTCCTGTTGTGGGCGCGCAGGCGCTCCAGCGCCGCGGCCAGGTCCACCTGGGTGCCCAGGTAGTAGTGCGGGATCTCGCGTTTGGAGCGCGCCATCAGCGCGGCCGTCGCGCGGCGCGGGTCCCGTGCGGGGCGCGGGGCCGGTGGGACCACGGCCGGCTCCGGCAGGTCTCTGGCCCGGACGAGTCCACGCGGGCCCGAGCCGCGGATCGACACCAGGTCCAGTCCGCGTTCGACGGCCAGCCGACGCGCGTACGGAGTCACCCTCGGCCGGTGCCGCGCGCGCTCGACCGGGTGCAGGACGTGCTCCAGGTCGGCTCGCGTGATCCTCCCTCCGGGACCCGTGCCGGGCACGGTGTTCAGGTCGATCCCCGCCTCGGCCGCGTGGAGCCGGACCAGGGGTGACCCGACCCGTGGCCCGGACGGGACGGACGACGGCCCGGGCGTCGGCCCGGGCTCCGGTGGTGGCCCGGGTTCGGGCGGCGGCACGGGGGGACCGGGCTCGGGGGGTGGCCCTGGTTCGGGTGGGGGCACCGGCTCCGGCGGTGTGGGTGGCGGCGTGCCCACCGGCACCTTCCGCCCCACGTCGACGAGCAGCCGTTGCACCACCCCGGAGTCGAAGCACTCGACGTCGATGACCGCCTTGTCGGTGTCGACCACGGCGATCACGTCGCCGCGGTGGACCTCGTCACCGGGTGAGACGAGCCACTCCAGGACGGTGCCCTCGGTCATGTCGGCACCGAGGGCCGGCATCGTGAACTCGGCCATCTCAGCGGACCGCCAGGTGGGCCGCCTCGACGATGCGCCCGACCGAGGGCAACGCCGCCTCCTCCAGCTGACGGGCGTAGGGGATCGGCACCTCGACGGCGCCGATCCGTTCGACCGGGGCGTCGAGCTCGTCGAGGGCCTCCTCCGCCACCCGCGCGACGATCTCCGCCCCGGGTCCGCCGGTGCGCCACGCGTTGTCCACCACCAGGAGCCGGTGGGTGCGGGCGACCGACTCGAGCACCGTCGCGGTGTCGAGCGGGCGGAGCGTGCGCAGGTCCACGACCTCTGCGGAGACCTCGCCGGTCGCCAGCTCGACGGCCGTCTCGAGGGCAGGGGCCAGCGTGCCGCCGTAGGCCACCACCGTGACGTCGGACCCGGCCCGGCGCACCACCGCCCGGTCGAGGTCGACCGGGCCGGTGGACGCGGCCAGCTCCCCGCGCACGCCGTACAGCCCGATCTGCTCGAAGACGAGCACCGGATCCGGGTCGGCGAGCGCGGTGGCGAGCATGCCGCGGGCGTCCTCCAGGGTCGCGGGCGCCACCACCCGCAAGCCCGGGACGTGCGCGAACCACCCCTCCAGGGTGTGCGAGTGCTGGGCGGCGAGCTGCCGCCCGGGCCCGGTGGGGATGCGCACGACGAGCGGCACGTTGAGCTGCCCGCCGGACATGTGCCGCAGGGTCGCGGCGTTGTTGACGATCTGGTCGAGCGCGATCATGGCGAAGTTGACCGTCATGATCTCGACGATCGGCACGGTGTCGCCGAGCGCGGCGCCGATGCCGGCACCGACGAACGCCGACTCGGACAGCGGCGTGTCCCGGACCCGCTCCTCGCCGAACTCCTCGAGCAGGCCCTGGCTCACGGCGAAGCAGCCGCCGTAGCGGCCGACGTCCTCGCCCATGAGGAAGACCCGGTCGTCGGCGGCCAGGGCCTCGCGCAGACCCTCGCGAAAGGCCTCGCGGAAGGTGAGGGTCCGGGGTTCGGCGGTCACGGTCACCGGGCGACCCCCGGGTCAGTCGTGGTGGTCACGAATCGGATGAGGTCCTCGACGGGCTCGACGGGCGCCGCCTCGGCCGCGCGCACGGCCTCGTCGATCTCCCGGCCGACGGCCTCATCGAGCTCCTTGCGGGCCGCGTCGTCCAGCAGCCCGTCGGCGGTGAGGGCCGCGGCCAGCAGGTCCACGGGGTCCCGCAGGCGCCAGGCCTCGACCTCGGCACGGTCCCGGTAGCGGTCGGCGTCGTACATCGAGTGCGCCCGGAAGCGGTAGGTGCGCAGCTCCAGGAAGCAGGGCCCGCCGCCCGCGCGTGCGGTGTCGACGGCGAGCGCGGTGGCCTCGCGCACCGCGACGGCGTCCATCCGGTCGACCGCCCACGACCGGACCCCGTAGGACCCCGCGCGCAACGCGAGATCGGTCTCGGCGTGGCTGCGGGCGAGCGCCGTGCCCATCGCGTACCGGTTGTTCTCGCAGCAGAACACCACCGGCAGGTGCCACAGCGCGGCGAGGTTGAGCGACTCGTGGAACTCGCCTTCCGCCACCGCGCCGTCGCCGAACAGGCAGGCGGTGACCCGGGGCCGCGCGCGCAGCCGGTCGGCGAGGGCCAGACCGACGGACACGGGGATGCCACCGGCGACGATCGCGTTGCCGCCGTAGAAGCGCCGGCCCGCGTCGAACAGGTGCATCGAGCCGCCCCGTCCGCGACTGCAGCCGGTCACGCGGCCGAACATCTCGGCGAGCAGCGACTCCATCGGCACGCCCCGCGCGAGAGGGTGCCCGTGCTCGCGGTAGGTGGAGACGACGGCGTCCTCGGCGCTCAACGCGGCCAGCACACCGGCGGCGACCGCTTCCTCGCCGACACACAGGTGCAGGAAGACGCGGATCGCACCCGCGCTGTAGAGCTCGACGCACCGCTCCTCGAAGCGCCGGATCCGCAGCATCGTCGTGAACAGACCGCGGGCGCCGGTGCCGCTCACGGTGCGCCCGCCGTCAGGGTCGCGGCGTTCTCCAGTGTGGAGAGGTCGCCCTCGGGCAGCCCGAGCTCGCGGGCCCGGAGCAGCCGGCGCATCACCTTCCCGCTGCGGGTGTGAGGCAGCGCCGGGGCGAACTCGATCGACTTCGGGGCCACCGCGCCGAGCTCGCGGCGGACGAAGGCGAGCAGCTCGCGGCGCAGCTCCTCACTCGGCTCGGCGCCCGCCCGCAGCGTCACGAACGCCTTGACCAACTCGCCGGCGGCCGGGTCCGGAACGCCGATCACGCCCGCCTCCGCGACCGCCGGGTGCCGCATGAGCGTGCTCTCGACCTCGAAGGGCCCGACCAGGTGGCCGGCGGACTTGATGACGTCGTCGGCGCGGCCGACGAACCAGTACCAGCCGTCGTGGTCGCGGCGCACGATGTCGCCGGTGAGGTACCAACCGTCGGCGAAACAGGCGGTGTACCGCTCCGGGGCGCCCAGATATCCGCGGAACATCGACGGCCATCCCGCGCGCAGTGCCAGCTCGCCCTCCGCCGCGCCGTGCAGCACCTTGACCCGGCCGTCGGGCGCCACCAGCGCGCGCCCGTCCGGACCCTGCTCCAGCAGCCCGGCGCCGATCCCGGGCACGGGCCGGCCCATGGAACCGGGCCGGATGTCCGAGCCCGCGAAGTTGGCGATCATGATGGCGCCCGTCTCGGTCTGCCACCAGGTGTCATGGACCGGCCGGCCGAGCACCGCGTCCGCCCACACCACGACCTCGCCGTTGAGCGGCTCGCCGACACTGGCGATCAGCCGCAACGCCGAGTGGTCGTGCCGCCGCGCCTCCTCCGGGCCGGCCGCCATGAACATCCGCAGCGCGGGCGGCGCGGTGTACCAGACCGTCACGCGCTGCTCGTCGAGGACGCGGTACCAGCGGCGCACGTCGAACTCGCGGGCGTCGGCGACCAGCGTCGCCCCGACGACCAGCGGCGCGACGATCCCGTAGGAGGTGCCGGTGACCCACCCGGGGTCGGCGGTGCACCAGTAGACGTCGTCGGGCCGCAGGTCCAGGGCCGCACGGGCGGTGGCGTGGTGGGCGACCACGGCCTCGTGCACGTGCAGGGCGCCCTTGGGGGTGCCGGTCGTGCCGCTGGTGAAGTGCAGCAACGCCGGGTCCTGCGGATCGGTGGGAGCGATGCGGTACTCCGGGCTCGCCGTGTCGAGCAGGTCGTCGAGCGAGCAGCCGTCCTCGCCGGGCGGGCCGACGAACAGCACGTGGCGCAGGCCGGGCAGGGCGGCCCGGATCGGGGCGACGGTCCGCCGGTACAGTGCCGACGTCGTGACCAGGACCGCGGCCTCGCCGAGTTCCATCCTGCGGCGCACCGGTTCCGGGCCGAAGGCGGAGAACAGCGGGGCCAGCACCGCCCGCGCCTTCAGCGTCCCGAGTGCGGCGACGTAGAGCTCGGGCCTCGGGCCGAGCAGGGTGAAGACGCGTTCGCCGGGGCGCACCCCGAGGGTGTCCAGGACGTTCGCGAACCGGTTGCTACGCCGGGCGAGCTCACCGTAGGTCAGCTCGTGGACCGCGCCGTCGCGGTCCAGGAACCGCACGGCGACCCGGCCCCGGCGGGCGGGGTGGGCGGCATGCCGATCGACGGCCTCGTGGGCGATGTTGAGCCCGGCGCCGCCCGGGAGCCCCGACAGCTCCAGCCCGGCGTGCGTCCAGCTGAACTCGCGCCGGGCGCGTCCGTAGTCACCCATGATCGCGGCGCGCCGGACGTGGTCCGGCTTGCCGATCGTGCCGTAGGACATGGCACGAGGGTCGTGGAGGTGGCGCCGACAGGGCAGGGGCCCGGGGCCTCGCGCCGGGGGGACCTCCGTCCCCGACCCGCGGGACCGGGACGACGTCGAGGGCTGACGACCCGAGCCTGCTGGCGTCCCACCGCCCTAGCGTCCCGGCCATGACTCGGATCGGATCCGCCGGCGAGCAGGGTCGGCACCGTGAGACCGGCACCGGGGGAGCGGCAGCGGGAGCGGCGCTCCGGGCGGCCGCGGCCGAGCTGCGGGCGTCGTGCGCGGCTGCGGCACGGGGACCCTGGCGCTGGGCCGATCCGGACCCCGAGGTCGTCGGGGAGGAAGGACACGGGCACCCGCTGAGCGCGAAGGACCTGCCGAGCCCGTCGTCCCGTGCCGCCGCGGAGCCCGCGGCGGCCGGGCCGACCCGGGTCGGCCACGTGGGGGAGCCGCGGGTCACCGAACCGTTGGCCGACCTCCTCACCGCCCTCGCAGCCGGGGTGGAGCGACCGGGCACCGACTCCGCTGCGGAGCCCTACCGGTCAGCGCTCGCGCTGGCCGCCGCGCTGCAGGCCGATCGGTAGGGCGACCCGAAGGCGCCCCCGTCAGGGCCCGCCTGCGGGCGGGGAGGTCTCCTCCACCGTCGGCCGCGGTCGTCAGGCCACGGAATGGGCGAGCGCGGTCCAGGCCCCGTACCCGCCGAGCAGGTCGGACACATCGGCGAATCCGGCGCGGCGCAACAGCGAGGCGGCCACACTGGAGCGGTAGCCGCCGGCGCAGTAGGCCACCACGGGCCGGTCCGACGGGATCTCGGCGAGCCGGTTCGGCAGCTGCGCGGGCGGGATGTGCCAGGCGCCCGGGATGGCACCCCGGGCGAGCTCGCCGGAGTTGCGGACGTCGACCACGACCGGACGCAGCGGCCCGTGCAGCAGCTCGGTGAGCTGCGGGGCGGTCACCCGGCCGGCGCGGGCGATCCGCTCCGGTGCGCCGAGGAACGCGCCCTCGGGTTCGCGCAGGTAGCCCGCGACGCGGTCGAACCCGATGCGGGCCAGCCGAACCACGATCTCCTCCTCGCGGTCCTGCGGGGCGACCACGACGACCTGCTCGTCGGGGCGCACGACAGTGCCTGCGGTCTCGGCGAACCGGCCGTCGGCCGGGACGTTCAGCGCCCCGCCCAGGTGACCGGCGGCGAACTCCTGAGGGTCGCGGGCGTCGACCACCACCGCTCCGGCCTCCTGCAGCCGGAGCACCTCGGCCAGGTCGAGCGGCTGCGCGTGCCGCGCGGGGTCGAACACCTCGTGGGCGCGGCGGTTGAGCACCGCGTCGTGGACGAAGTAGTCCGGTGCCGCCGGTTGGCCCGCCGTCACCAGGGCGACGAAGTCCTCCTCGTCCATCGCCCGGCACGCGTAGTTGCCGGTCCGCTGCGCGCCGATGGTCGACGAGCGCTCGGTGGACAGGTTCTTCCCGCAGGCCGAGCCGGCGCCGTGGGCGGGGAAGACCCGGACCTCGTCGGGCAGCCTCATCAGCCGTCGTACCGACGCGTAGAGCATCCGGCCCAGCTCGTCGGCGGTGTGCCCGATCGAGGCGAGCAGGTCCGGCCGGCCGACGTCGCCGATGAACAGCGCGTCCCCGGTGAGCACACCGTAGGGCACCTCGTCGCGGGCGTGTTCGTACACGAGCACACTGATCGACTCGGGGGTGTGCCCCGGGGTCTCCCAGACCTCGAGGACCACGTCGCCCAGCGCAACGCGTTCACCGTCGCCGAGGTGGCGGACCGGGAACTCGGCCCGTGCCCGGGAGCCGAACCCGATCCACGCTCCGGTGGCCTGCGCCAGCTCGAGGTGCCCGGCCAGGAAGTCGGCATGGAAGTGGGTGTCGATCACCCCGACGATCCGCAGACCGTGCGCGTGCGCGTCGGCGAGGTACTCGCCCACGTCGCGACGGGGGTCGACGACGACCGCCTGCCCCGTCGTCTCGTCCCCGACCAGGTACGACGCCTGGGACAGGCAGTCCAGGTAGTACTGCGTGAAGATCATGAGCGGCGCTCCTCGCTGTTGACCGTGCTGATAGGAGGGGAACCCCCGGGGGTATCCCGATCCTTCCCGGTGACCGGCCCCTTCTCCGGAGGCGAAGGGCCTGGCGTCCCGCGGGTCCGACGACCCCTCTCCGCTCGTCGCGCGCTCGCGCTGTTGCCGAGCGTCGCCCGCACTGCAGATCGACGGTGGTCAGAGGGCCAGCAGGTTCTGGATGCCGACGAACAACCCGACCCCGACGAGCAGCCACGCGAACGCGATCCCGAGCGTGCGCCCGGAGAGCCGGTCGGAGATCCGCTTGCCGAGGAGCGTGCCGACCACGGCGGCCAGGGTGAACGGCACGACGATCCGCCAGTCGAGATGGAGGGCGCCGAGGCGCGAGACCATCGACGAGGCGGAGTTCAGCGCGATGATCAGCAGCGAGGTGCCGATCGCGAGGGTCATCGGCATCCGGAGCATGATCACCAGCACCGGTACCACGAGGAACCCGCCGCCCACGCCGAGGAAGCCGGTGAGGAAGCCGACCGCAGCACCACCCCCGGCGACCTCGGCCGCGAAGGCGAGGAGCGGACCCGCCCGCGATCGCCTGTCCGCCGCGAGGACCGTCCCACCCCCGGCACCGTCCGAGGCGCGTGCCGGCGCGGCGCCGTCGTCCGTGTCCGGCTCGGCGCCGGTCGGGTCCGGGGCGGCGGGTCCGGCGGCCCGCTTGCCGCGGGCGTCGAGCAGCATCGCCAGCGCGGCGATCAGGGTCAGACCCGCGAACGCGAGCATGAGCGTGGGTTGGTCGACGCGGTGGTTGACGGCCGTGCCCAGCCAGGCCGCCGGGACCCCGACGAGGCCGAACATCACGCCCGTCCGCCAGTCGACGCCTCCGGACCGGGCGCGCGCGATCACTCCGGCGGCGGCCGTGACGCCGACGATGACGACGCTGGCCGTGGTCGCGGCCTGGGCCGACTGCCCCAGCAGGTAGACCAGCGCGGGCACCGTGAGGACCCCGCCGCCGCCGCCGAGGCCCCCGATGACGGCGCCCATGACGAGCCCGAGCAGCGCCGCCAGGACGATCATCAGGCCACGCTGCCCGGCGTGCCGTCGTCCCGGACGACGGCCCCGCCCTGCGCCGCCCACGCCTGCATGCCCCCGGCGAGGTTGCGCACGTCCCGTCCGGCGGCGGCGAGCAGCCGCGCGGCCTCCCCGGAGCGGCGTCCGGACCGGCACACCGCCACGACGACCCGGTCCGTGGGGACGGCCGACGGCTCGACCGCGAGCAGCGGCAGGTGGACCGCGCCCGGGATGTGTCCGGCCGCCCATTCGGCGGGCTCGCGGACGTCGAGCAGGAGGGCCCCCTGCGCGGCGAGTCGGTGCGCCTCGGCGGGGTCGACCTGGTCGACGGGGTCTGCTGCGCTCATGAGGTGGCCTCCGATGCTCCTTCTCATTCGGTAGGAACGCCGCCATAATGTACGGTCATTTGTCGGGCGGCAAGCGACGGCGCACGAGCGACCGGGAGGGGCTACCGCTGGGGGGAGCCGCGCGCGGCGAGGCCGGAGGCCGGAGCGTCCTGCCCACCCGCCGGGGTCGACGCGGCGAACTCGCGGAACGCGTCGAAGGCGCGCGGGGCGTAGACCGTGGCCGGCCCGCCGTTCATCAGGATCGCGACGCCGAGCGCCTCGGCCACCTGGGCCTCGCTCGCACCGTGGGCGGCCGCACCCTGGGCGTGCGCGGCGATGCAGCCGTCGCACTCCCGGCTCACCGCGATGGCGAGCGCGATGAGCTCCTTCGTGCCCCGGTCCAGGGCGCCGTCGGCCAGCGCGGCCTCGTGCAGCCCGGCGTAGCCGCGATAGACCGCGGGGATCGCCCGACGCAGCTCCCGACCCAGCTCGCGCACGTCGTCCCGCACCGCCGCTCCGTGCTCGTGGTGTCCCATGTCCGACCTCCGCGTCCTCGGCGGGACCTGCTTCCGTCAGGTCGAGTCTCGTGCGGGGCGCCGGCGCCCGTCTCCGGTCGGAGGAACGCCGACCGGGCGTCGTTCGGCCCGCATCCCGGCCGCCGGACGGCCCCGGCCCCGGTGCCACGTCGTCACATCCCCTTGCCGCCCGGCCGGACGGATGGTGTGCTGGTTCGGTGAGCTCCCGGGGCAGGTCGACGCCGCACGCGTTCTGCGTGTGCCTCCTGGCGGCGGACCAGCTCTCGGTCGACGACCGGCGCTGTCGCCCGCAGTCGTAGCGCCGCCGGTCGATCCGGGTCGGCGCCCGTCGTCCGTTCCGACCAGCCCCGAGGACCCTGCCGTGCGCGCACACGCCCGCCCCGTCACCACCACTCGCCTGTCCGATCCGGAGGGGCGAGACCGCACGCCGTGCGACCCCCGGACCGTCGAGCCGGAGCCGCCTCACGGCGAGCCGGCCCGGTGGACGTCCCTGCTGTGGCGCATCGGCGCCGCGGTCCGGGCGGCGCACTCGTCGTCCGTCCCCTTCTGACCCTGCGCCGACGCGGCCCCCGGCCGGTCGAGGTCTCACCGGACCACGACCGTGGCCATCATCCCGGCGTCCTCGTGGTCGAGGATGTGGCAGTGGTACACACTGCGGCCGGTGTGGGTGGTGAAGGCGATGCGCATCTTCACCCAGCCGCCCGCGGGCACGAGCGTCACGTCCTCGGGGACCCCGGTCGTCGGCCGGCCGTCGCTGGCGGCGACCACCGTGAACGGCCAGACGTGCAGGTGGAACGGATGGGTGAGCGGACCGGAGTTGAGGACCGTCCACTCCTCCACGGTGCCGGCCGCCACGATCTGGTCGTCACGGTCCGGGTCGAACGTGCGCCCGTCGATGGTCATGACCGCCTGACCGCCGCCCCCCATGGGGCCGCCCATGCCCATCCGGAACGTCGTGGACCGCCGTGCGGTGGCGGCCGCGGTCGCAGACTCGGCGGGCAGTGTGGCCGGCAACGCGGGCGCGGACGCCGCCGGCCCGTCGACGACGAGGGTGGCGAGGGTGAGGGGTCCGCCGGACCGGGTGCCGCCCATCATGCCGTCGCCACGGTCGACGGGATCGAGGATCAGCGCGAAGCGCCCGGCTCCCACGGGCGAGACGACGACGTCGGTCCGGTTGCCCGGCGCGAGTACCGCCTGGCTCTCCGCGACCGGGCTCGGGAGGAAGGTGCCGTCCTGTGCGATCCGCGTGAGCGGGTGGCCCTCCAACCGCAGCGCGAACACCCGCGAGGTGCACGCATTGACGATCCGCCAGCGCTGGGCGTGGCCGGACGTGGCCGGCACCATCGGCCGGTGCTGCCCGTTGACCAGCACCAGGTCACCCTCGCGCCCCCGCATCCGGTCCGTGGGGCCGACGGCGGCGACCGAGCCGTCCGGATCGAGTGTGATGTCGGTGACGAGCAGGACCCGGTCGTCGGCGACGGGGAGCGCCGGACCGCCGTCGACGAGCAGGGCGCCGGCGAGGCCGCCGAAGAGCTGATCGGCGACCATGCCGTGGTGGTGCGGGTGGTACCACTGCGTACCGGGTGGGTGGTCGGCGGGAACGCGGTAGCGGTAGTCGAACGACGCGCCCGGCTCGATCTGGACGAAGGGGTTGTCACCGTTGCCCTGCGGGGAGACCCGCAGGCCGTGCGTGTGCAGGTTGGTGGGCTGGTCCAGGCGGTTGGTCAGCCGCACCGCCAGCTCGTCGCCCGGCCGCACGCGCAGCGTCGGCCCCGGTGAGGATCCGTTGTACCCGAGGGCGCGGGCGTCGCGGCCCGCGACCCGCACCCCCGCGGCGGCGACCAGCTCGACGTCCAACCGGCCGTCGCGGGCGACCAGCTCGGCAGGCCGGGCGAGCCCCTCGTCCGTGGAGCCGCCCGGGTCCAGGTCGCCCACCCGGGCGATCGGGCCGTCGGTGGCCGCCCAGCCGGCGGCGCCGGCGATCGCGGCCGCGAGCCCCGCACCGCCGAGCGCCAATGCCCGGCGGCGGCTGATGCGCGTCATCGCACGCTCCCTCCACTCGCCACGGCGTCCGCGGATGGGGCCTCGGAGCAGGGGAGAACGGCCCCTGCACCGCAGCAGTGGCCCGCTACCGCTCCGCTCGGCGGTTGTCGCCGGCCAGCGCGTCGAGGACACGGGCCGGGCCGAGGGCCTCGCCGGTGCGGTTGTAGGGGAGCGCGGACAGCAGCCGGGCCATGGCGCAGGTGTCGGTGAGCGCCGAGACGGTGAGCCCGGCGCCGATGGCCCCGGCGAGCGCGATCGCGGGCCGCTTCCACAGGCTGCCCAGGACCCCGGCGGTGACGAGGCTGCCGGCGACCGGGCGGACCTGGCGTTCCAGTGCCCAGCGGGCGCGGCCGCGCACGACCTCGCCACCGGCGCGCTCGAAGGCCGGGAGGCCACCGTCGAGGACGTGCAGCTCACCCATGCCGACCGCGGCCAGGCGCCGGCGGGCGTCCCCGGCCCGCTCCCCGGACTGGCAGACCAGCACTGTCCGGTGGTCGATCCGGTCGGCGACGTGGGCGGCGTGCTCACCGAGCAGGGGGAGCGGGATGTTGTAGGAGCCGTGGACGTGCACGGTCTGGAACTCGGCGGGGCTGCGGACGTCGAGGATCGTGAGGCGTTCGGGGGCCTCCATCCAGGTCCGCAGGGTCCACGGGTCGACGCCATGGCCGGGTGCGGGGTCGGCGGTGCCGCCGGAGAGGGTGGTCACTGGTCCTCCAGTCGTCGTGCGGTCGGGTACGGGCGCCCGGACCTACCGGGCGCGGGCGGGTTCGGGCTGCTCGGTGTGCAGGCCGGCGTCGGTGGCGTGGGCGTAGTCGTCGTCGACCAGGACGAGGTCGCGGCCGGGCCGGTCGAGGATCGATGCGGCGACGGCGGCGCGGTAGCCGGAGCCGCAGTAGACCCACACCTCGCCTTCGGGGACCTCGTCGAGCCGGTCGAGGAGCTGGTGGATCGGGATGTGGATCGAGCCGTGGACCCCGCCGCCGGCGCGCTCGTCGTCGCGGCGGGCGTCGAGCACGGTGAACCCGTCGGGCCGCTCGGCCAGGGCGGCGGCGAGCCCGGCGAAGTCGCTGACCGGGTAGGTGCGCAGCGGCCGGCCGTCGGCGAGGCGGTCGATCCCGCCGTGGGCGACACCGGCGAGGTGGTCGATCCCGATCCGGACGAGCTCGCGGCGGGCGTGCCCGATCTGCTCGGCGGACTCGCCGATCAGGGTCAGTGGGGCGCCCCACGGGTACAGCCAGCCCAGGTAGGTCAGGAAGTGGGTGGACAGCTCGAAGCCGAGCGAGCCGGCGAGGTGTCCGGCGGCGAACGCGGTGCGCTCGCGCAGGTCGACCACCCATTCCCCGGCCTCGAGTCGGCGGCGAAGCTCGGCCGGGTCGACCGGCTCGGGCAGCGACAGGTCGACCGGGTCGGGGCCGTGCCGGTTGAGCGGGCCCATGTGGGCGTAGTAGGCGGGGAACGCGCCGAGCCCGGCGATGAGGGTGTCGACGTAGTCCTGTTCGGCCAGGGTCAGTGCGGGGTTGACCTCGGCCTGCGCGCCGACGGTGGAGGCGTCGCCGCTGGTCGGGGTGGCCGAGCAGAAGCTGCCGAACCCGTGGGTCGGGAACACCGGGGTGTCGGCGGGCAGCTCGGCGGCCAGCCGGCGCACCGAGTGGTACTGGGCGTGGGTGAGCTGCGCGGTGTCCTCCGGGCGCACGAGGTCGGTGCGTCCGGTGGCGCCGTAGAGCATCGAGCCGCCGGTGAACACCCCGTGGACCTGTCCGTCCGCGTCTTGCAGGACGTAGCTGACGTGGTGGTGGGTGTGTCCGGGGGTGTGCAGCACACGCAGCCGCAGGCGGCCCGCCTCGAGCACCTCGCCGTCGGTGACGGCGTGGTGGTCGAAGTGCAGGTCGTCCCCGCTCGCGAGCACGTACGTGGCGCCGGTGGCGCGGGCCAGCTCGAGCCCGCCGGAGACGTAGTCGTTGTGCACGTGGGTCTCCACCACGTGCGACAGCCGCAGCCCGCCCGCGTCGAGCAGCCCGGTGACCCGGTCGATGTCGCGCTGCGGGTCCACCACGACCGCGGTCTCGCCGTCGTGGACGAGGTAGCTGCGGTCGCCGAGGCTGGTGGTCTCGATCGTCTCGACCCGGAACACGGCCCGGTCGGTCGTCCGGTTCTCGTCGGTCACGGAGGAGCTCCTTCCCTACCCCGTAGGGTATGTGGCGCGGACGCGTCGGTACCGGGGTCCGGCGGGGCGGGTCAGGCCAGAGAGAGGAAGAGGCGCTCCAGCTCGTCCTCGTTCACTCGCTGCGAACCGTCCGCCTCTTCTGTGATGCATTGGCGCAAGCCAGTCGAAATGATCTTGAAGCCGGCCTTGTCCAGTGCACGTGAGGCCGCCGCGAGCTGAGTGACCACGTCCTTGCAGTCGCGACCCTCCTCGATCATCCGGATGATCCCGCCCAGCTGGCCCTGTACGCGCTTGAGGCGTGCCACCACGTCGGTCAGCTTCGCCGCGTTCACGTCCATGGCACGTCTCCTCGGTCTGCTCGTCCGGGTACCCCCCGGGGTATGAACGAGGCTACCAGCTCAGGACGCCCGCGGCACGACCAGCACCGCGCAGGGCGCATGGACGACCGCGGTGCGGGCGGTCAGCCCGAGCTCGTCGGGCCCGTGCGGGCGCAGCCCGCCGACGACCAGGAGATCGGCGTCGAGGGTCTCGTCGAGGACCTCGTGCGGCCAGGCCCGGACGAGGTCACGATCGGCCCGCACACCGGGCCCCTCCGCCACGCCGACCGAGGTCACGAGCTGCCGCCCGCGCTCCACCGCTTCGGCGAGGCCGATGCTGCGTTCCCCGAAGGAGCGTGGCACGGCGTGGACGATCCGCAACCGCGCGCGACACGCTTCCGCCGCGGACGCCGCCGCGGCGACGACGGGCTGGTCCGCCTCGTGCTCCTGGACCGCGGCCACGATCCGGCGGGGCGGAGATGCGTCGCCGCGCAGCAGCAGGACCGCACCGCGGCCGGTCCGGCACCCCCGCGACGCCGCGACCTCCCGTGCGGCGCCCGGCGCGACCTGCGTCACCACCCCTGCGCGGGCGGCCCAGTCCCGGACCCACCCGGGAAGCCCTGGCCCGGGGAGGTCGACCTCGTCGGCGAGCAGCACGGTCATGGTGCGCAGGCCTGTGGGGACGGAGTTCAGCACGGTCATCGAGCGCTCCGGTGCGTCGGTGAGGTACCTGCCCAGGGTGCGTCACGGTCCACGAGTCGGTCAGGGCCGGTCGACCCGTGCACTCGGATCGGGAACGCCCGGCCGTGCCGGGGCCCAAGGTCCCCGCCACGCCGGGCCGATGCGCAGCGGCGCGGTCATCACGGGCTCTGGATGCTCGGGAGCGAGGAAGGGAGGCGCTCATGGCGGAGCGCGCAGCCCGGGAACCCGCGCTGTCCCCGGCACCGGCGGTGGTCGCCGGCATCGACGGGTCGCAGTTGGCGATCGGTGCTGCCACCTGGGCGGCACGGGAGGCGGACCGCCGAGGCGCTGTGCTGCGTCTGATCGAGGTCGTCGAGTGGCAGGCGGACCGCACCGACCATCCCGAGGCGGCGGATGCTGCCGGGCGCAGCCGCTCGCTGCTCCGGCAAGCGGCCCGCCGGCACGTCGACCGGGCGGCCGAGCACTCCGCGTTCCTGGTACCCGACGCACGGATCATCCGGCAGGTGCTCGAGGGCGCCCCGGCGGAGGTGCTCGGGCGGGCCTCGGACGAGGCGGAACTGGTGGTCGTCGGCGGTCCGGTCGGCGGGTGGTCCGGAACGTTGCTCGGCCTCGCGCTCGCCGCCCGCAGCAGCTGCCCGCTGGTCTTCGTCGAGCGTGTCGGTCATGCCCGCCCGGACGGCCCGGTGGTCGTCGGGGTCGACGGGTCGCCAGGCGGCGACGCCGCGTTGCGTGTCGCGCTGCAGGAGGCCCGCGACCGCGCGGCTCCGCTGGAGATCGTCCACGCCTGGAGCGACACCCCGCTCGATCCGTATCTGACGCCGAGCGTGGACTTCGCCGCCTTCGCCCCGGACGTCCGGGCCGCGCTCGACGAACGGGTGGCCCCGTGGGTGGGGGCGTTCCCCGAGGTGGAGGTCCGGCACAGCATCGCCCGGGACCGGCCCGACGCCATGCTCGCCGAGGCGTCGCGGGGAGCGCACCTCCTCGTGGTGGGTGGGTGCGGTCGGCACGAGCGCACCTCGATCGGGATGGGCGAGGTCGCTCGCCGGGTCGTGCTGCTGGCGCAGTGCCCGGTCGTGGTGGTCGGGCCCCGCTGGCGCGGCCCGGGCACTGCCGGGGCGACGGCCGCCCCGAGCACTCCGAGCACTCCGCGCGCCCCGCGGGCGACCGGTGTCACCGGGTGAGCAGCGGGGCTCCGGGCGAGTATCCGACGGAGCACACGAGGTGGCCGGGCTCAGGGTGACGCCCGAGGAGGCGGAGACGGTCCACGAGGTCGTCAGCCCTCACCTCGGGCGGATGTCGACGGAGATCGCGGACACGGACAACCCGCGCTACCGGAGCTACCTCCGTGAGTGGCGGGAGATCCTGATCCGGGTGCGTGACAGCCTGACGATCCCCGTCGTCTGACGACGGAGGAGATCCGGTCGGCTAGGAGAGGCGGCTCACGGTCCGGCGAGCAGCGGGATCCAGCCGGCCAGATCGACCAGGCCTTCGTAGTCGTCCTCCTCGATCCTCCGGCCTGTGCGCTCGGAGACGCCGACGACCAGGTTCCGGAAGTCCAGGGAGTCGAGGCCGAGTGTCTCCCGCAGGTCGTCCGCGGGGCGGAGCCCGTCGAGTTCGGGGCCCGGCGATCCCGCGCAGGACGTCGACGACGAGCTCTCGGGCGGCTTCCTCGGTCGGGGTGGCGGTCGGATCAATCACATCGGCACCTCGGCGAGATCTGTCGGTCAAGGGGCCCGCACAGCCCTCGTAACGGGCCCGGTCCTGCCACTGTGCTCCACGCGGCGTTCCGGCGGCAGGGCCTAAGGCCCGCGACACATGGTGGTCGGTTTGACCGGCGACGAGTCGGCCGACGACCTCGACGTCCTGGCAGCCGGGACCGACGCCGAGCTGGCCCGGCTCGTCGCGCTCGCGACGCCTGCCGAGCGGGTCCCGGACGGGGTCCCGGCTCTTCGGTGCGGCCCTCCCCCGTGGCCGGGGACGTTCGCCCCTGATCGCCGCCTCCCGGCCCTCCTAGCGTCGGGAGGACGGCGAAGGAGGAGTCATGCGCGCGAGCACGCCCTCGACGGACAGGGAGCCCGACGACGGGTCCCGGCGCCCACCCGCGCCGGAGCCGCTTCCCGGGGTCGTGCCGTTCGGGCGGGTGGCCGGGGTGCCCGTCGGGTTGCACTGGTCGGTGCTGGTCGTCGTCGCCCTGCTGGCCTGGCTGCTCGCCGTCGGGGTGCTGCCCGCGGCCGCGCCCGGGACGCCACCCGTCGTGGTCTGGCTCGCCGCGACGGCCGCCGGAGTGCTGTTCGTGGCGACGATCGCCGCGCACGAGCTCGCGCACGTGGTCGCGGCGCACCGCTTCGGGGTCGACGTCCGGCGGGTCACCTTGTGGGTGGTCGGCGGGGTCTCGGAGATGGCGAGGGAACCGCGCGGGCCCCGCGCGCTCGCCGTCGTCGCCCTGGCCGGCCCGGCCGTGTCGGCCCTGCTCGGCGGTGGCCTCCTCGCCCTCGCGGCGGTCGGCCGGGCCGAGGGGTGGGCAGCGGTCCTGGTCGCCGTGCTCGGCTGGTTGGGGTCCGCGAACCTGGTCCTCGCCGTGTTCAACATGCTCCCGGCCGCCCCGCTCGACGGCGGACGGGTGCTGCAGGGCCTGGTCTGGGGCCTCACCGGCGACCGGGAGCGGGCGCGCCAGGTCGCGGCCGCCACCGGGCGAGTGCTCGGCCTGCTGCTGATCCTCTCGGGAGCCCTGCTGTTGTGGCGGGGGGAGTGGACCGGGCTGTGGCTCGCGGGCATCGGGTGGTTCGTCGGTGGCACCGCGGCGACCGAGCAGGCGGGCAGTCGCGTGGCGAAGGCTCTCGCGGGTCGGACCGTCGCCGCCGTCGCGCACCCGCCGGCCTTCGTCGCCCAGGCGGGCTGGTCCGCCGAGACCCTGGCCACCGAGCTCCGCGCACGGCCGTACCGAGACCCCACCCTGCTCGTCGTCGGGGTCGACGGGGATCCGGTGGGCCTGGTGACGGTCCGCGACCTCGTCCGGCTGGGCGCGGACCGGCGGGCCACCACGCGGGTCCGGGAGGCGGGCCGGCCACTGCCGCCGCAGCGCGTCGTCGCCGTCGACTCACCGCTCGAGCGTCTGGTCGGGCAGGGCCCCGTCCCGGGCACCGACGTACTGGGCGTGGCCGTCGACCACGGCCGGGTGGCCGGGCTCGTGACCACGGCGGACGTGGCCCGGCTCGTCGAACTGGAGGCGCTGGGCGGGCAGGACCGGCCGTGACCGACCCGGTGCGGGCCCGGGACGACTGGACGCTGGTCCTCGACGGTTTCGACCCCGCTGACGAGGGCCGGCGCGAGGCGCTGTGCACTCTCGGCAACGGCTACCAGGCGGTGCGGGGTGCGGTCCCGGAGAGCGAGGCCGGTGGCGCGCACTATCCGGGCACCTACGCCGCCGGCGTCTTCAACCGGCTCCGCGACGAGGTCGGCGGTTCGGTCGTCGAGACCGAGAGCGTGGTCAACCTCCCCAACTGGCTGGTGGTGCGGATGGCGGTCGACGGGCTGTGGGTCGACCCGCTCGACCCCGCGCACCTGCTGGAACACCGGGTCACGCTCGACATGCGACGCGGGCTGCTCAGCAGGGTCCTGCGGTTCGCCGACGCCGCGGGCCGCCGCACCGCGGTGCGCCAGCGCCGGTTCGTTCACATGGGCTGCCGGCACCTCGCCGGGCTGCAGACCGTCGTCACGCCCGAGAACTGGTCGGGGCGCCTACGCGTGCGGTCCGGCCTCGACGGCCGGATCATCAACTCCGGCGTGGCGCGGTACCGGGACATGGCCGGGCGGCACCTCCGGGTGGCCACGGCGGACGAGGTCGACCCGGAGACCCTGCTGCTCGTCGCCCGGACCACGCAGTCGGAGCTGCTGGTGGCCGAGGCGGCCCGTACCCGGGTCGACGGCGCCGAGGATTCCGGGACCGGCCGCCGCACGGTGCGCGAGCGCGGCCGGATCTCGCACGACCTCGAGCTGGAGGTCGCCGAGGGCCGCGCGGTGACCGTCGAGAAGATCGTCGCCCTGGTCACCTCGCGGGACGTCGCGATTTCCCATCCGGCCCTGACGGCCGTGGAGCAGCTCGCCGAGGCGCCGTGCTTCCAGACCCTCCTGACCAGCCACGAGCTGGCCTGGGACCAGCTCTGGCGGCGGTTCCGCGTCGACCTGGCGGACGGCCGCGGTTCCGCGACGGCCGAGACCCTCCGCACGCTACGGCTCGGTCTGTTCCACGTGCTCCAGACCGTGTCGCCGCACGACCTCGATCTCGACGCCGGCATTCCTGCGCGGGGCCTGCACGGTGAGGCCTACCGCGGCCACGTCTTCTGGGACGAGCTGTTCGTGCTGCCGGTGCTGACCCTGCGGATGCCCCAGCTCACCCGGGCGCTCCTCCATTACCGGGTCCGTCGCCTCGACGCCGCCCGCCGCGCCGCCCGGCTGGCAGGGCACCGTGGCGCGATGTATCCGTGGCAGTCCGGCAGCGACGGCCGTGAGGAGAGCCAGCGGGTCCATCTCAACCCCCGCTCGGGTCGCTGGCTGCCCGACACCAGCCACCTGCAACGGCACGTCGGCCTGGCGGTGGCCTACGACGTGTGGCAGTACTACCAGGCCACGGGAGACCTGGACTTCCTCGCCGGGCACGGCGCCGAGGTGCTGCTGGAGGTGGCCCGCTTCTTCGCCGACCTCGCCCGGCACGACCCGGCGATGGACCGCTACCGGATCCGCGGCGTGATGGGGCCGGACGAGTACTCCACCCGGTATCCCGGTGCGGCCGAGCCCGGCATCGACGACAACGCCTACACCAACGTCATGGCGGTCTGGTTGTGGCACCGGGCCCGCGACACCCTCGCCGTGCTGCCCAGCACCCGGCGCGCCGAGCTCGTCGAGCGCCTCGGGCTGACCCCCGCGGAGCTGCTGCACTGGGAGGACCTGTGCCGGCGGATGTACGTGCCCTTCCGGGACGACGGCGTCCTCGAGCAGTTCCACGGGGCGAGCCGGCTGCCGGAACTGGACTGGGCGGGGTACCGGCGGCGGTACGGGGACCTGCAGCGGCTCGACCGGATCCTGGAGGCCGAGGGCCTCTCCGTCGACGACTACCAGGCCACCAAGCAGGCCGACGCACTCATGCTCTTCTATCTGCTGTCCGCCGACGAGCTGCGAGAGCTGCTCGGCGGGTTGGGCTATGCACTACCGCCGGAGGCGATCCCACGCACCATCGACCACCACCTCGCGCACACCGTGCACGGCTCCACCTTGAGCGCCCTCGTGCACGCCTGGGTGCTCGCCCGCGCGCACCGCGAGGACGCGCTCGACCACTTCGAGCGGGCTCTGCGGAGCGACCTGGCCGACGTCCAGGGCGGCACCACCGCCGAGGGTGTGCACCTGGGCGCGATGGCCGGATCGGTCGACCTGCTGCAGCGCTGCTTCGCGGGCCTGGAGACCCGCGCCGACGCGCTCTGGTTCAACCCGCACTGGCCCGAGCGGTTCGGGGCGCTCGAGTTCTCGGTGGAGTACCGAGGGGTCACACTCGAGGTCCGGGTCAGCGGCCGCGAGGTCCGGGTCGCCGCCGCCCCGGGACCCGGTTCGCCGGTTCGCGTGGGGTGCGGCGAGGAGGTCAGGCTCCTGCGCACCGGTGAAGCGCTCCGGTTCGTCGCCGTATCCGGTGCGGCCGGCCTACCGGTCACCCCCGACCCCGCCACGGTGCCCGCCGGGAGTGGTCGGCCTCGGTCGACCGGACGGGCGGAGGCAGCCGGACGAATGCGTCGCAGTCCGTGATCGACGGCCTCGGCCGTCAGCGGCGGCGGGCGAGACCGCCGTCGTCGATGCGCCAGGTGAGGTGGGACGTCACGTCGACCACGCCGTCGAGGCGGCGGACGAGGCGCTCTGCCGCTTCGGCGGTGCTGCGCTCGCCGAGCTCACCCGAGAGGGTCACCACACCGTCGACGACCTCGACCGCCACCGCCGTCGGGTCCTGCCAGAGCAGGCGGACCAGGACCTCGCCGAGGATGTCCGCGCGGATGTCGTCGTCCGAGCGCAGGAACGCGCGCAGCAGGTCGGTGCGGCTGACGACGCCCACCAGATGCCGGCCGTCGGGGTCGAGCACAGGCAGCCGCTTGACGCCGTGCCGGGTCATCAGCCGCGCGGCACGGGCGAGGGGACGTCGGCGACGGTGGTCACCACCTTGGTGGTCATCACGTGCCCGACCGTGTCGCCGGCGCGGCGCCGGAGATCGTCGCGACGGGCCGGCGACTCCCACCAGTGCGCGTCCCGGGGGAGCTGCGCGGCCTGCGTCAGGAGCAGGTCACGCTCCGAGACCACACCGACGAGTCGGTCGTCCTCGTCGAGCACGGGCATCCCGCTGACGTGCCGGTCGTGCAGGACACGCGCGGCCTCCTTCAGCGGCATCGCGGGCCGGGCGGTGACCACGTCCCTCGTCATGACGTCGCCGACGGTCAGGTTCTTCATGACCCGAGCATCTCCCCGTTCCGGACCCGGTGAGCAGGTGCGCGGGTCCCGGGCAGGCAGGGCCCCTCGTCGCCGGCAGGAGGGCCGAGCGGCCGCCCGGAGCCGGTTCAGGTCGGCAGCCGGGACGAGCGCGTCCTGGGGCGGGCCGGCAGGCTCGGGCGTGCGGACCCCTGCACGACGAGGACGGGACAACGTGCGGCTGCCACGACCGCAGCAGCGGGTGCACCGGCAAGGGTCCGCGTGAGCGACCCGCGCCGCGGCGTGCCAGGGCCTCCGGACCTGGCGGACCGAGGAGCACCGGGTCCTTCGACCGGGGCCGTCGCGGCGCAGACGGCACGGCCGTCCCGCATGATCCGTGGCGTCCGGCGTGCGGTCGGCGGCCCTTGGGCCCTGCCCGACTCATCGACGCCGGCGGACTCTCGTCGACATGAACGCACTGCTGCACGACCGGGCCGAGCGGGCCGGGCCGGGAGAGGGCTACGACAGGCAGCCGACCGTGCGCGGGGCGTCGACCAGCCAGAACGCAGACGACGTGCTGCGGTTCGATCCCGTCGACCGGCCGGTCACGCGCGGAAGGATGGCCCGGAATGCGCGCCGATGAACACGCCGGCCCGTCCCGGCCGGAGCCCCGCGCCCGCCGGCTTCCCCGCCGCCGGTCCGACCGCGTCGCCGACCTGACCGCCTGGACGGTGTGTGTCGCGGTCCTGGTGGTGCTGGGAGCCGCGGTCGTGATCGGGCTGCGGGTGCACGACGGCTTGTCCGAGCGGGTCACCGCGGAGGCCCGGGACCGCACCCGGATCACCGCGGTCCTGGCCGAGGATGTTCCCGTCCTGCCCGAGGGCGGCAGTCGCGTCCCTGCCGACGTGCGCTGGACCGGCCCCGACGGGGTCGAGCGTGTCGGGCGGGTCGAGGTGCACGGCCCCAAGCAGGCCGGGGACCCGGTGGCCGCCTGGGTCACCACCGACGGTCGGGTCGTGCGGGCCCCGCTGAGCGCCACCGAGGCCTTCTTCGTCACGGCCGCGACGGCGGGGGGCATCCTGCTGGTCGGCGAGTTCGTGGTGGCCGCGCTCGGACACCTGGCGTTCCTCGGGGTCGGTCGGCTGCACGCCGCCGAATGGGAGCGGGAGTGGGCCGAGGTCGAGCCGCGCTGGCGGAGCACCCGATGAGCTCGGGTGGCGGCGGGCTCCGGGCCGACGACGTGATGAGCAGCCCGGTCATCACCGTGCGGACGGGCACCCCGGTCGCTCCGGCGGCCGCGCTGCTGGCCGCGCACGGCTTCACCGCGGCGCCGGTGGTCGACTGGGGCGGGCGGTTGCTCGGCATCGTGACCGAGGCCGACCTGGTCCGCGATCGGTTCCGGCCGGCGGGGTGGCCCGAGGGGCGCACTCCCGAGGTCGTCGACGAGGTCATGTCCGGGACGCCGGCGGCGATGCGCCCGGAGGACGACCTCGCCGACGTCGTGTCGCTCATGCTGAGCGCGCACGTGCGGTCGGTGCCCATCGTCGACGACGGTGATCTGGTCGGCATCGTGACCCGGCGGGACGCCCTGCGGGTCATCGCACGTGAGGAGCACAGCGTCGAGGAGGTACGCCGCCGGCGTGACCTGCCGGAGCGTCCGGCCCCGCGTGGCTGGTCACCGCGCGGGCGGATCGTCGTGGGTGACGACGGATCGCCCGGCGCGGCCGCCGCACTCCGGTTCGCACTGCGTGAGGCGGCCCGGCGGGGAGCGGGGGTCGAGGTGGTGTCCGCCTTCACGGTCCCGGCGCCCTGGCCGGTCGTCTACGGCGTGCCGCAGGTCCCCACACCCCGCGGGCTGGCGACGGAGATCGAGCGAGAGTTGGGCGTCAGGGCGGCTGCGGCCGCCGAGGAGCTGCGGACCGAGCAGGACGGCCCGGTGCCCGGGGTCGTGGTGCGGGCCGTGCCGGGGGATCCGGGGCACGTGCTGAGCGGCGCGGCGGTGGGCGCGGACCTGCTCGTGGTGGGCTCGCGCGGCCGCGGAGCCGGGGCGAGCCTGTTGCTCGGGTCGGTGGGCCTGCACTGCGTCCTGCACGCACCCAGCACCGTCACCGTCGTGCCGTCACCCGGCCGGCCCGACGAGACCGCGCTGCCCGTGTCCGTCGAGGTGCCCGCGGAGGTGACGTGATGACCGTGCTGCGAAGGACCGTGGTCGAGGAGGTCATGACCACCGACGTGGAGGCCGTCGGCCCGGACGCCTCGGTCGCCGAGATCGTCGCCGCGCTCCGCCGCCGCGGCGTTCGCGCCCTGCCCGTGGTCGACGGGGAGTACCTGCTCGGCGTCGTCTCCGAGGCGGACGTGCTCCGCCTGGCGGAGCACGACGACGCGGAGCAACCCGTGGTCCATCGACGGCGCCGATGGCGGCACCGGGAGGAGATCGCGCCGCACACCCGCGCCCGCGACCTGATGACGGCGGACGTCGTCGCCGTTGCGCCGGAGACCGGTGTGGCGGAGGCGGCGCGCCTCATGACGGCACACCGGTTGGGCTGGCTCCCCGTGGTCGACGGGCCCACCGGGAACCTCGGGGGC
This sequence comes from Pseudonocardia sp. NPDC049154, assembly GCF_040648315.1. NCBI lineage: Bacteria > Bacillati > Actinomycetota > Actinomycetes > Pseudonocardiales > Pseudonocardiaceae > Pseudonocardia > Pseudonocardia sp. NPDC049154. The sequence goes on along the minus strand of NZ_JBEZDN010000050.1, from coordinate 28,500 downwards.
CGACCCGTACGACTCTGCGGCGTGCTCGGACGCACGGACCTGCTGCGGGTGTTCGAGCGTCCGGACGACGACCTGGCCCGCGAGGTCCGTGACCAGGTCCTCGGCCGCATCCTGCTGATCGACCCCGGCCGCGTGGACGTCACGGTCTCCGGCGGGGTGGTGACACTCGGGGGGCGGGTCCCGACGCACGCCGACGCCGTCGTGGCCGTCGCCCTGACCCACCGGCTCGAGGGCGTGGTCGACGTGGTCGACCACCTCACCCACGACGTGGACGAGCGCACCGTCGATCCGAAGACCCTCTAGCGTTTCCGTCGGGCTCGCGTGGGGTCCGCGGCGTGGCCTGGTGTCAGCGGTCCGGGAGAAGGCGCGCCATGACCCCGATCTCCACGTCGGCGGCCGCCCAGTGCGGGTGGTCCTCGTGCAGGACGCGGATCGTCCGGTCGTCCACGCCCAGGTGCTCGGCGGCCACCTCGATGCGGTGGTCCCACCGACCGTGCGTGGAGTCGTGCAGCAGCCGTCGAGCGATCTCGCCGGCCGGGGCGGCGTCACGCAGGGCGACGTCATCGTAGTCGGGTTCGTGCCGGTGGACGATCGTGCGGAGCAGCTGCCGGCCGAGCCGGCCCGCGCCGTCGATGCCCACGCGGACGCGCATGGCGGTTCCCTCCTGTAGCGAGCGCAGACCACGGAGGTGTCGCACTCGACGGGCGCGACACCCCCGTGGCCGGAGCGATCAGGAGCTGCTGACCGGGATGGTGGTCGGCTTCTTCGCCTCGGGCTTGGGCGGCATCGGGACGCGGACCTCGAGGATCCCGTCCTTGTAGCTCGCGGTGATGTCGCCCTCGCTCACGCCCTCCGGCAGCGGGAGGGTGCGCGTCATCGAGCCGTAGCGGATCTCGTGACGGGTGTAGCCCTTGTCCTCGCGGTCCTCCTCGATGCGGCGCTCGGCCTTGATGCGCAGCATGCCGTCGGCGGCGGTGATCTCGACGTCCTTGGCCGGGTCGATGCCGGGGAGGTCGGCCTTGATCACCTCCGTGTCGCCGTCGCGGTACTCGTCGACGCGGATCAGCTCCTCGCCCGTCCAGTCCAGCCCGAACGGGCGGCGCATCGGCAGCGACCTGAACCACTCGTCGAACAGGCGGTCCATGCGGCTGAACGGTGCGATGTCGGTGCCCTTGTCGCGGCGCGAGATCATGCTCATGGGAGATCCTCTCCTCGTCGGTCCCCTGGTGTCCGTCCTCTCCGGTGGGACACCGTCGACACTCCGCCGGCGTCGCGCCGGTGCGCAGGGCCGTCGGTCCCGGGCCAGGACGCCGGACGCCCCGACCGGGAAGGGCCTGGCGTCGGCCGGGGTGAGCCGGCAGCCCACCCGCCCGGTCGACGCGACGTCCAGCGCGTCGGACGGGACCGAGGGCGAGCCCGGTTGCTCGGGACCGCGTCGACCGGCTGACGTCCAGCCGGTAGGGCCGGACGCCCCTGGTCCGCGGGCGCGCGTCCGGTGCGGCACCGTGCCGCCGTGCCCTGTCCCGAACGGGTCCTGGGTGCGAGCCTGAGGTGCGAGGCGTGGAAACGAGGGGGAACCCGTGGCGGACTTCGCGAAGGGCGCGGACGGGCGTCCGGTGGTGGTGGGTGTCGACGCGACGCCCTCGGCGCAGGACGCCGCCACCTGGGCGGCCGAGGTCGCGGAGGCCCGCGGCGTGCCGCTCCGCCTGCTGCTCGTCGGTCCGGGAGCCGCCGTACCCGGCTGGCTGAGCGCGCTCGCGGCGACCCTCGGCGCGCAGACGGACGTGGTCGCGGGACCGGGCGGTCCGGACGCGGTGGCGGATGCCCTGCTGGCGCGGGCGGGTGGCGCCGGTCTGCTGGTGGTGGGCAGCTACGGGAAGGGGAGTTCCTCGGGGCTGCTGGCCGGAACCGCCGCCCTCAGGCTCGCGGGCGCATCGCCGTGCCCACTCGCCGTCGTACGCGGTCGCACGACCGACCGGACCCCGCCGACGGCCGGACCGGTCGTGGTCGGGGTCGACGGCACCGGGAGCGGAGACGACGCCCTGGACCTCGCCGCCGATCTCGCCCGCGACCTCGGTGCACCCCTGCTCGCGGTCCACGTGTGGTCCGACGTCGTCGCCGGTGCCGGAGGCGGTGCCCATCGGCGTCGGGAGGACTGGTCGGAGCTGGCCGCGCAGGGCGAGGCCGTGGCGGCCGAGGCCCGGCGGCGGGTCGGGGAGCGTGCGCCCGGCCTCGCCGTCGAGACGCGTTCGGTGGAGGGCACGGCGCTGCGCACGCTGCTGGACCTCGCCGAGACCGCACGGATGGTCGTCGCGGCTCCCCGCTCCGCGTCCCGGGCGCCCCGGCCGGACGACGGCGTGCTGCTCGGGTCGACCAGCCGCGGGCTCGTCGGCTTCGCTCCCTGCCCGGTCGTGCTCGCCCCGGTCGCCGTCTCCGCGGAAGCCCGCTGAGCGCCTGCCGAACGACCGCCTCATGCCGCGGGTGGACCTTCGCGCGGGACGGGCCCGGGGGGCCGGGCCGGCCCGTCCGTCGCGGCCCGGTAGGCCGCCACCGCCGTCGGCAGGGTCGGGTAGAGCCGCTCCCTGGGGATGGTCTCGAGCACGCCGCCGGCGGCGAGGTCCTCGACCAACTCGCGTTTCGCCCGGGCGACCGCGACGACGACACCACGTCCGGTGAGTTCGCGCGCGAGCCCGCAGAGCATGTCGGCCGCGGTCACGTCGAGCTCCGTGACCGCTTCGAGATCCAGCAGCACCCAACGGGCGGACTCCGTGTCCTCGCTCGCGGCGAGCACGCTGCTGCGGAAGTCGTCGGCGTTGGCGAAGAAGAGCGGCGGGTCGTAGCGGCGCACGACCAGCCCGGTGACCTGCTCGGTGCCGGGCAGGTCCCCGACGTCGTGCATCCCGGGAACGCCGGGGGCGAAGCCGAGGACGGCCGAGTGCGGCCGGGCGATCCGGCGGACCAGGTCGAGCAGGGACAGCCCGACGGCGGCGAGCACGCCGTACAGGACGCCGAGGGCGAGGACCGCGGCGACGGTGGCCAGGGCGAGCAGCAGCTCGCTGCGGCGGAAGCGGGCGATCCGGCGGAACTCGTGGACGTCGATCAGGCGCAGGGCGGCGTAGACGACGAGGGCCCCGAGGGCGGCGCGGGGCAGGGTAATCGTGGCCACCCCTCGCTCGTCGAGCCCGAACACGGCGACCGCGCCCGCGGCGAGCAGCACCGCCACCATGGGGACCGGGGCTCGGGGTGTCAGGAGAGCCCCCAGTCCGAGCAGTGCGAGCACTATGAGCCCGACGGCCAGCGTCGGCAGGTGCACCTGGTCGAGCCCGGTCGCGAAGGAGACGACCTCCTGCAGTGCCCCGTCGCCCTCGACGGAGACCCCGGTGAGGGGCTCCAGCTGACTGATGATCATGATGACCGCGATGCCGGCCAGGTAGCCGACGAGGACCGGCCGCGACAGGAGGTCGGCGAGGAAGGCGAGCCGGGCGATCCGGGCGATCACGCAGACGACGCCGACGATGGGTGCCAGACCGGCGGCGAGGGCGGCGTAGCGGCCCGGGTCGCCGCCGGCCACGGGCGCGATCGCGACGGCGGTCAGCAGCGCGGTGGTGGACTCGGGGCCGATCGACAGCAGGCGCGACGACCCGAGCAGGGGATACACGGCGAGCGCGGCGCCCGCGGCCCAGAGCCCGGTGACGGGCGGGAGACCCGCCACCGCGGCGTAGGCGAGCACCTGCGGAACCAGGTACGCCGCCACCGTCGGCCCGCCGAGGAGGTCACCGCGGAGGGCGGGCCAACGGCGTCGACGCAGCGCGTCGATGCCGGGCGCGAGTCCCGGGGGCGGGCGCAGGGTGGGCCGGGCCATCCGTGTCACGGGCGTAGCAGCACCGATGCCAGAGGCCGGCGTGGCGTGGGTGCGAGCGGCGGGGCGCCCGGCAGGGGTACCCCCAGCCGGATCACGATCTGCGGCTGGTCGGGCACCCCCAGCGCCACGCGCAGCCGCCTGCGGGCGACGGGCTGCTCGACGGCCTGGCTGAGCGGAGCGGTGGCCAGCCCGACACGAGTGGCGTGGAGCAGCACGGCGCTGGTCGCCTCGCCCGCCGCGAGCCGGGCCGCGGTGTCGTCCTCCGGCGTGGTGAGCGCCACGAGCGTCCCGCCGTCGGGCCCGGTGTCCTGGCCCGGGGCCAAGGTCCCGGAGGGGAATCGCTGCAGATGCGGCACGTCCCACTGCCCGGTCCGCATCGGCACCGCGAGCGGGGGGACGCCGTCGTGCGCGGCGGCGTAGCGGTGGGTCCAGAGCAGGAGTTCGGCGAGGTAACCGGGCTCGCGCCGCTGCTCGCGGGCGGCGAACCGCAGTACCTCGTTCGTCCGCTGCAGAACCCCCGGATCGGTGACCGGGTGTGCGGAGACCCCGAAGCCCTGGGCCCAGGTCACGAGACCGGTCAGCCGGACGGCGGGCACGGGCTCGGCGGAGTAGCGGCGGCGATCGGTGTGGCGCCGCGAGATCTGGCCGAACAGCGCGGCGGCGGACCGGTCCGGCGGTCCGTCGACGCACCGCACCGTGGCCAGGTGCCGGGAGTTCTCAGCGTCGGGCACGACGTCGACCTCGACGGCGACGCCCAGCCCCGCCAGCGCGACGCGCAGGTGGTGCAGCGCAGCGCCGCAGCTGATGACGAGGTCCCGGCGGTCGGGATCGGTCTCCGGCAGGTGACGCGAGGGGTCGGTGTGCAGCTCCACCTCCGCCCGCCGCAGTCGCCAGCGCCAGGGCTGGCTGTTGTGCACCGACGGCGCGCGGAGCGCCAGCCCGACCGCTCTCTCGAGCAGTGGGGCGCTCACCTGGGCGGCCATCGTCAACCGGCCTGCTCGGCGGGCTGGAGTGTCACCGCGACAGAACGAGCCCGGGCGACGCTCGTCGACGCCTGCCCGACGAGCATGTCGGCGTGCGGCGCCGGAGCGACCGGGTCTGCTGTGGACATCTCGGCTCCTTCGCCGTGTCGTTGTCGTGTCCACGGTGCGCTCGTCGGCACTCCCTCATGAGAGCCCGCGGACCCGGCGCCGGCGGGCCTTCCGCCCTCGATCTCCCTACTGCAGGTCCCACACCGACGTCGGCCGACGTTCCGGCGTGAGGGCGGCGGTCGCCGGGATCCCTCTCCCGTCGCGCCGGGCCCTTCGGCTCTCCCCGCCCGGGACGGAGAGCCGGATGTGGGCCCACGATCCGGCGGGGACCGTGGGCTCGGAACTCCGGGTCGTCCGGAGAGACGTCCTGAGGAGGGACCATGAGCAGTGACGTCGGTCGAGCAGTGGTCGTCGGCGTGGACGGTTCGGAGTCCGCGCTCGACGCCACACGATGGGCGGCCGCCGAGGCGGCCCGCCGCGGTTGCGGGCTCCGGCTCGTCGCGGCGGTCGCCCACACGATGTTCCGCCCGATCGGTGTCCCGCAGCTGGGCCAGGAGTACCAGCGCCGGGTGTGGGAGCGTGCAGCCGAGGAGCACCTGACCACCGCCGCGGCGGCGGCCCGCGACGTCGCGGCCGGGGTCGACGTGCAGCAGGAGGTGCGTGCCGGTGAGGCGCGGACGGTGCTGCACTCGGAGTCGGGGCACGCGGCCCTCGTCGTGCTGGGGAGCCGCGGCCGCGGAGGGTTCACCGGCCTGCTCCTCGGGTCGGTGGCGATCTCCGTGGCGGCCGGTGCGGCGTGCCCGGTGGTCGTGGTGCGGGGAGCCCGCTCACCCGACGGGCCGGTCGTGGTGGGGGTCGACGGCCGCGGTGCGGCGGACGAGCCGGCGCTCCACTTCGCCTTCGAGGAGGCGGCGTTGCGGGGCTCGCCGCTGGTCGCGGTGCACACCTGGAGCGGTGCGGTGCTCGACCCGTTCCTCGTCCCGACCCTGGACCCCAAGGCGGTCCTCGCCGAGGAGGAGCAGTTGCTCGAGGAGCGGGTCGCCCCGTGGCGCAGCAAGTACGCGGGGACCGAGGTGCGTCTCGCAGTCGCCTTCGACGGCGCCGCGCGCGAGTTGGTGACCCACTCGGAGGGGGCGGGCCTGGTCGTCGTCGGGTCCCGGGGGCTCGGCTCGCTCGGTGGTCTGACGATGGGCTCGGTGAGCCAGGCCGTGCTGCACCACGCCGCGTGCCCGGTCGCAGTGGTACGCCCCGACACGGCCGACCACGCCTGACCACGTCTGACCACGGCTGACGTCCCAGAGAGGACAAGAGGATGAACCAGAGGCACCCTGGCGGCCCGGTCGTTGTCGGCGTGGACGAGTCGGAGTCGGCGCGCGACGCGGTGCGCTGGGCCGCCGACGAGGCGACCCTGCGCCGCGCGCCGCTGCGCGTCGTCCTCGCTTTCGCCCCGGTCCCGGCCGGCCACATCGGCAATCCGGGGCTCGGCACCGCCTACCGCCACACCATGACCGAGGCGGCCCGCGCGGTGCTGGAGGCCGCCGCCGAGCTGGCCCGGGAGGCGGCACCGGGTGTGACCGTCGAGTTCGAGCTGTCCCAGGGATTTCCCGTTCCCGTGCTGCTCGACGAGTCGGACCGCGCGCAGCTGACGGTGGTGGGCAGTCGGGGGCTGGGCGGCTTCACCGGCCTGCTCCTCGGTTCCGTCGCAGGGGCCCTGGCGTCCCGCGGCGGGTCGCCGGTGCTCGTCGTCCGGGGAAGCCGGACCGAGCCGACCGGCACGGGGACGCGGGACACGGACGCACGGCCCGTCGTCGTCGGCGTCGACGGGTCACCGACCAGCGAGGCCGCTGTCGCGCTGGCCTTCGAGGAGGCCGCCCTCCGTCGGGCGCCGCTGGTGGCGGTGCACACCTGGCTCGACGACATGCTCGAGCCGACCCTTGCCCCGGTGATCGACTGGGAGTCCCTGGAGACCGAGGAACGCGCGCTGCTCGCCCAACGGCTGGCCGGTTGGTCGGAGAAGTACCCCGACGTGGAGGTCCGTCGGCTGGTGGAGCGGGACAGGCCGGCCCGGGCCCTGCTGGCGGAGACGACACAGGCGCAGCTGGTGGTCGTCGGGTCGCGGGGACGCGGGAACGCCACGGGCCTGCTGCTCGGCTCGGTGAGCCATGCGCTCCTGCACCACTCGCACTGCCCGGTGCTGATCGCTCGCCCCGACCGGACGGAGAAGGCCCGATGAGCCGTCCGGGCAACGGGATCGTGGTGGTCGGTATCGACGGATCCGACCTCGCCGCGGAGGCCGCCCGGTGGGCCGCGGCGTACGCCGCACGGCACCACTGCGGGCTCCGGCTCCTCCGTGCCTACCAGCTGCCGCACGCGTCGCCGCTCGAGGCGGCGGAGCGGATGCGGCACCACACCGAGCGACAGCTCTGGTTCGCGTCCCGGCTGGCGCGGGGCGTGGCGCCGGAGATCACCGTGGAGCACGCCGTCGTCGAGGGGGACCCGGCCGAGGTCCTCACCGCCGAGTCCGCCACGTCGCGGATGCTGGTGGTCGGAACCCGCGGCGTGGGTGGCTTCGCCGGCCTGCTCGTCGGCTCGGTCGGCGACGCACTCGCCCGGTCGGCGGAGTGCCCCCTCGTGGTGGTCCGCGGCCCGGTGGAGTCCGACGCCGCGCTCACGGACCAGGACCGGGTGCGCCCGGTCGTGGTGGGGGTGGACGGCTCTCCGGCGGGCGAGGCCGCCTTGGCGTTCGCCTTCGCCGAGGCCGATGTCTGGTCGGCACCGTTGGTCGCAGTGCACTCCTGGCTCGAACATCTCGAGGACCCGGGAGGGATCACGCTGTCCGAGCTCGGCATGATCGAGCAGCAGGAGCGCGAGGTGCTCGCCGAACGGCTCGCAGGCTGGGGCGTCAAGTACCCCGGCGTGCGCGTGTCTCGGGAGCTGGTCCAGGGTGCGGCCGCCAAGACGCTGGTCGCACGCTCAGTGAACGCGCGCCTCGTGGTCGTCGGGTCGTTCGGCCGCGGCGGGTTCGGACGCCTCCTGCTCGGCTCGACGAGCCGGGGCCTGCTCCACCACGCGCACAGCCCGGTGGCGGTCGTCAGGCCGGACTCGACGGCGGAGCGACCGGAGGGATTCGAGAAGACCCGATGAACATCTCGACCCGCAGCGAGAGGGGTCGACGCGCTGAGGACGGGGACGCCGCGGTTCGTGATCGGCGACACACCCGTACGCGTACGCCCTCCCGCCGCAGTTCGACGACGCGACGGCCGTCCCCTGCTGTGCGCCGGCATCTGGTGTGCACCGGCGTCGTCGGCCCGCGGCTGCTGTCGACGGCGGACCGCGTCCTGGCCGACCTGGCGGCGGACCGGATCACGGGCGCGGCCGTGCTGCTGCCCGGCTGATCAACAGCGCGCCGCTCAGCCCCCGGCGACGTGGCCGAGACGGATCCCGGAGAAGTCGACGGCGACGCCGTCGGCACGGACCGAGCCGATGTGCACGCGGGCGAAGTCGCGCACCTGCCCGTCCGCGTCGACGGTCCCGATACGGACCCCGCTGTCGTCGACGACGATCGAGGTCGAGGGGGAGTGGCTCGTGGTCATGGTCGCTCCGGTCGGTGTCGAGTCGATTTCGCGGACGTGAGGACGTCGGTGACCCGGGCGTCACCGGGGGCGGTCGCCCCGAGGGCACGGATCAGGTCGGTGGCCGTGACGATGCCGGTCGGACCGTCGGTCTCGTCGCCGACGAGCAGGACGTCGACCTTCGACGCGTCCATCAGCGCAGCGGCGGCGTGCAGCGAGGTCTCCGGAGCGACGATCCGCACGGGTCGCGTCACGGCCTCGAGCGGCAGCGTGGCGGAGCCGTACGGACCGCGGCACGCGGCCAGACCCCTCAACACGTCGGTCTCGGTGACGATCCCGACGCAGCTCGGGCCGTCGAAGACGGGAAGGTGGCGAACGCCCCCGGCGATCATCAGCTGCAGTGCGGTCGCGAGGGAGACAGCCGGATCGACGGCGACGAGCCGGTGCGACATGACGGTCCGCAACGCCGGGTCCTCGTCGAGGGTCTCCGGTGGTGCGGGGCGCTCACCGGTGGTGGGCTCGATCATGAGTCCTCAAGACCCTCCACCTGATCGGCCAGCGAGCGCCGGGGCGACTCCGGAACGGCCTCGCCGACCGGCGCCCAGCCGACGCGCAGGACGATCTGCGGGCACAGCGTGCCGTCGAGGACCTGGTCGCGGACGAGTGCGCGGGTGCCGGCGAGTTCGAGGGGCTCGGACAGCGGGCAGGTGGCCAGCCCGAAGGTGGTGGCCCACAGCAGCACCGCGCTCATGGCCTCGCCCGCACGCAGCTGGGAGAGCCGGTCGTCCGACGACGTGCCGAGCACGAGCAGGGTGGCGCCGTCGGCGGGCGCGCTGCTCTCCGGCATCGCCCCCGCGGCGAAGTGCCGCGGCGGCACGCCGCCTGCGGAGCCCTCCGGGGTCGGCACGGCGCTCGCGGGGACGCCGTCGTCCGAGCTCTGCAGGCCCGACCACAGCGCCAGCTCGGAGTCGTAGCCGGGGACCGCCGCGTGCTCGGTGGCGGCGGTCTGCACTGCCAGCGTCAGGGTGTGCAGGGCCCGGCCCTCCGGCACCACGCGGAGCAGCGCCCCGCGTTCGGCGGCGCGCGCGACCAGGTCGGCGAGGTGCTCGTCCGGGACCGGCCAGTCCGTGTAGCGGCGGCGGTCGGTGCGGCGCTTCGTGATGGCCGCGACCGCGTTGATCTCGGACTCCTCGTCGAGCCCGCGGCCGGTGTCCGCCACGCCGAGGTGGACGGTCGCGAGCAGGTCGGGCCGCTCGGGGTCCGGCATCCGGACCACGGTGGCCGGCACCCCGAGTCCGCGCAGCGCGACCTGGAGGTGGTGCAGCGCGGCGCCGCAGCTCACGACGAGGTCACGGCCGTCGGTGTCGGTGAGGGGGAGCCACCGGGTCAGGTCGGCGTAGAGGTCCACGCGGCCGTCGGCGACCCGCCACCGCCAGGGCTGGGAGTTGTGGACGGAGGGAGCCCGGGCTGCCAGTGCGAGTGCCGCCCGGACGGTGCCGAGGTCGACTCGGGTGGTCGTCATGGTGATCGGTCCTTCGACGGTGTCGGGTGCGCCTGGTCCCATCCAGCCAGAGCGGGAGCGCCGGCCCCAGGTGTCGCTGGTCGTCGCCGTGGGGGACTTGGGTCCCGCTCCGGCGGGTCCTGCGGTGCGGACCGGGGTCACCCGGGTGCCTCGTCCCACACCCGCGCGGCCTGCGCCAGGCTGCGGGCCGGCGGCGCGTCGGTGCGGACGACCACCGCATCCGGCCACGGGTCCGCCACGGCGGCCATCCGTTCTGCGACGGCGACGGTCGCGTCGGAGACCGACCTGCGGCGGGAGCGGATCCGCGCGGCCGTGACGGCCGCGGGCGCGGCGCAGCACAGCGCGACCGTCTCGGCGTCGGTCGCGCGGGCGGTCTCGGCGGCCCGTTCCCGCGGGCCCGCGGCGGTCCACGACGCGTCGAGGACGACGGACTCGCCGAGGGCCAGGAGCTCGGCCGCGCGGCGCAGCAGTTCGGCGTAGACGTCGGCGCTGTGGGTGGGGTCGTACAACCCCGTACCGAATTCCGCCGCCGCGGACGTCGTGGGGTCGAGTCCGGCGCGTTCCTTGCGCAGCCGGTCGCTGGACAGCAGCACGGCACCGGCCCGGTCGGCCAGCGCGCCGGCCAGGGTGGACTTGCCGGTACCCGGCAGACCGCCGACGAGGCCGAGCCGGGGCGCACCGCGCCGCAGGTGCGCGGCGGCCAGGGCGAGGTGGGCGCGAGCGTCCTCGGCGGTGCCCTCGTTCCGGTTCTGGGCCCAGCGGAGACAGGCGACCTTGGCCCGGACGCCGGCCCGGTAGGCGACGTAATGGTGGGCGAGGGCCGCGGGGGCCGGGTCGCCGGCGAACTCGGCGTAGTCGGCGAGGAATCGTCGTGCCGCGTCGCCGGCTCCGAGGCGTTCGAGGTCCATCGCGAGGAACGCGGCGTCGTCGAGCCCGTCGACGTACCGGAGGCGGTCGTCGAAGTCGAGGCAGTCGAGGACACGGGGCCCGTCGTCGAGGCAGAAGACGTCGTCGGCGATCAGGTCACCGTGACCGTCGACGATCCGGTCCGTGCGCCGGGCGAACAGCGGCCCGCGCCCGGCGAGGAAGCTGAAGGCGAGCCGCCGGACGGCATCGAGCTCGGCGCCGGGCAGCGGCGCGTCCCGGTACGGCTCCATCTCGTCGAGGTTGTGCCGCCATCGCTCCCGCAGGGCGTCGCGGCCGCCCTCCGAGGCGATGGCCGCCGACCGGTGGGCGCCCGCGTGGAAGACGGCGAGCAGCCGGGCGACCTGCCGGAGATCGTCCGAGAGGTGGTCGCCCCGAGCGAGCAAGGCCGAGAGCCGGCGGTCGTCGGGCATGCGCTGCATGACCAGGACCGCCTCCTCGCAGCCCGAGCCGGTCAGCTCAGCGGCGCCCAGGTAGACGTCGGGCGCGAGGCGACGGTTCAGCTCGAGCTCGCGAACGATCGCCGCCCGCCGCAGGTTCGGGGTGGAGAAGTCGCAGAAGGCGGTGCGCACCGGCTTCTTCACCTTGTAGGCGCGGTCGCCGACCAGGACGACGACGCCCACGTGGGTCTCCCGGACGGCGGCCCCGGGCCAGGGGGACGACGTCACCGTGCCTCGTCGGGCGACCCGGGTTCGGGAATCGCGACGAGCACCGGGCACCCGGCCAACCGGATCGCCGTCCGTGTGATCGAGCCGAGAAGGTGCCGGTGCCCCCGGCCGGGCCCGACGACGAGCAGGCCCGCCGAGCCCGAACGCTCCACCACGGCCTCGTACGGCCGTTCCCGCACCACCTCGACAGAGGCCACCACTTCGGGCCGGGCCAGCGCGAGGGTCTGCAGGACCCGTTCGAGCGCGTCACGCGTGTCGGCCCCTTCGGAGGCGCTGTGCGCCGCGTGGACGACCTCGAGGCGGACCCCGCGCCGTGCTGCAGCACGGTGCGCCTGGGTGAGCACGCCCAGCTCCGCGACGGGATCCCCGACCGCCGCGACGACGGGCCCCCCGGGGTTGCCGGTGCGGGGAACGACGACCACCGGGCCGTGGGCCCGGGAGACGAGGTCCAGGGCGAGCGAGCCGACGAGCGCGTCGCCGGCGTGGCCGGTGCCGGCGAGTCCGAGAACGAGCAGCCCGCCGAGCCGAGCCGTCTCCCGTGAGGTCTCCACGAGTGCGGCCAGGGGGTCCTGGTCGAGGAGGACGGTGTGCGCAGGCACGTCCGGAGCGTGGCGGTGGGCGACCGTGTAGGCCCGGGCGAGGATCCGTGAGGCATGGGCACGCAACGACCCGGCGGAGCCGGCCGCGTACGGGGCAGCGTGCACCAGGGTCAGCGGGCCGCCTCGGGCAGCGGCCTCGTCGGCCGCCCAGCGGGCGGCTCGCAGGCCGGCGTCCGTGCCGTCGACGGCCACGGTCACCCCGTTCCGTTCGGCCGCCGGCCCGGCGCCGGGGTGCGGTGCGGTCGTGGGGGCGGTCATGACGGGTCCTCCCGGATCGGGTTCTCGGCGTCGAACATCAGCTCGGGCAGCTGCCGGCGAGGGGTGCCGGGCACCGGCCAGCCGTGTCCGATGCGCAGGACGACCTGCGGCGGGCGAGCGCCGCTGATCAGTCGCCGCATCTGCTCGCGGATGTCGGGCACCTCCACGAGCTGGGAGAGGAAGGACGACGCGAGCCCGTGGGCGGTGGCGGTCAGCAGCACGCGTTCCATGGCCTGGCCCGCCCGGATCTCCTCGCGTGGCCCGTCGCCGTGCACGCTCAGGACCGCGATCAGCGGATCCGCCTCGTACCCCTGGTCCGGACCGGTGCCGGCGCTGAAGTCGCGCATGACCCAGGCTGCGTTGGGCCAGGGCACGGCACCGGCCGCCGACAGGGGGACACCGTCCGGGTGTCCGAGCTCGCGTGCGGTCCACCGGTCGAGCTCGGCGACGAAGGCGGGATCGGCGATCTGGCGTTCGTGGGCGCGCCGTGCGAGGCGGCTGAGCGTTCCCCGCTGCCCGGGGTCGGTGACGAGGTCGAGCCAGGCGCCCTCGTCGAGCGCGGCGCGGCGCAGGGCGTGGCGGGCCGGACCGGCGACCGGGGACGTGGTGAAGGGGCGACGGTTCGTGTGGCGGTGGGGCACCGCCGCCAGCAGCCTGCGCTCCGCCGGGGTCGGCGGGCGGCCGCCCCCGCGTCGCACGACGGCGATCAGCTCGGGGTCCAGGGGGTTCGGCAGCACCGTGACGAGCGGCCGGACGCCGTGCCCGGTCAGGGCGAGCCGGAGGTTGAACAGGACGGCCCCACAGGCGAGGCGCAGCTCCCGTCCGGACGGATCGGCCACGCGCAATTGGCGTTCCGGGTCGGCGTGCAGCTCGAGGCCGTCGGCGGTGATACGGAAGCGCCACGGCTGGGAGTTGTGCAGCGAGGGCGCGAGGGCCGCCGCGTGCAGGACGTCCTGCAGCTCGGGCCCGGTCAGGCCCAGCCCGCCACTCGTCTCGATCATCACCACGGTCCGCCGTCCCCTCCTGTGCCGGAACGAGCCTCCGGCAGGGTCGGCCGGCGCGGCCAGCGACGAAGGTCCCTGCAGGTGGGGGTGTTCGGCCTCGGCGGACGGGACCAGCGCATCCGTGCCGGGCCGCTGTCGGCGTGACATCGTTCCGGACGTGGACCACGGGAGGGCGATCTCCGACGAGCAGGACATGCGGACCAGCCCTGTCTCGGGTGTGCTCGCAGGGCTGCGCCTCGACGAGCTGCTCGGCGAGGTGCAGGAGCGGCTGGGGCAGATCATCGCCGCCCGCGACCGGATGCAGGGTCTGCTCGACGCCGTCCTCGCGGTCGCGGCGGGGCTGGAGCTGGAGACGACCCTGCGTCGCATCGTGCAGTCCGCCGTGGACCTCGTCGACGCCCGCTACGGAGCGCTCGGGGTGCTGGCACCGGACGGCTCGATCTCGCGCTTCATCGACGTCGGCCTGCACCCGGGGGTCCGCGAGACGCTCGGGCCACCGCCCACCGGGAAGGGCCTGCTCGGGCAGCTGATCCTCGATCCCGAGCCCCTGCGGCTGGCCGACCTGGCCGCTCACCCGGCGTCGGTCGGCTTCCCGGCCAACCATCCGCCGATGCACAGCTTCCTCGGTGTCCCGGTGCGGGTGCGGGACTCGATCTACGGCAACCTCTACCTGACCGAGAAGGTCGGCGGCGGCGAGTTCACGGCCGACGACGAGGTGGTCCTGCAGGCCCTGGCCGCTGCGGCCGGTATCGCGGTGCAGAACGCCGACCTGTTCGAGCAGGGCCGGGTCAGGCAGCTGTGGCTCGAGGCGCTGGGCGAGGTGCGGGCGGAGGTGCTGGCCGGCACCTCGGACACCGAGGTCCTCCGGCTCGTGGCGACCCGCACGCTGGAACTGACCGCGTCGGCTGCGGCGATCGTGCTGCTCGGTCCGGACGAGGACGGTTGCTTCCGGCTCGCGAGCACCGCGGGTTCGGCTCTCGGCCTGCCTACGGAGCCCTTCCGCCCGGGCGCAGACCTCGAGGAGGTGGCCGAGAGCCGCAACCCGGCGTTGGCCGGGTCCCCGGCGGCCTTCTTCGACGGCCTCGCTACCGGCGTGGCCGGCAGCTTCGGTCCGTCCGTGGCTGCGCCCATGCGCCCGGGGGAGCGGGTGATCGGAGTGCTGATGGCCGTCCGGGCGGCGGACGCCGAACCCTACCTGCCGTCGGCGGTCCCGCTGCTGACGTCCTTCGCAGAGCAGGCGGCACTGGCCCTGGACCTTGCGGAGAAGTCGAGGGCGCAGCGGCAGCTCGACGTGTTCGCCGATCGTGACCGGATCGCCCGGGACCTGCACGACCACGTCATCCAACGGCTGTACGCCACGGGGCTGAAGCTGCAGAGCACGGCCCGTCGCGCGATGCGCACGGAGGTGCAGGAGCGGATCCAGCAGGCCGTCGTCGAGCTCGACGAGACCGTTCGCGAGATCCGGACCTCGATCTTCGACCTGCACACCGCCGACCAGGACGACGCCAGCCTCCGGCGCCGGCTGCTCGACACCGTCGAGGACGTGATGGCGGACTCGGGCATGGCGTCCTCGGTGCGCACCTCCGGCCCCGTCGACACCCTGGTACCGGTCGACCTGG
This sequence comes from Pseudonocardia sp. NPDC049154, assembly GCF_040648315.1. NCBI lineage: Bacteria > Bacillati > Actinomycetota > Actinomycetes > Pseudonocardiales > Pseudonocardiaceae > Pseudonocardia > Pseudonocardia sp. NPDC049154. The sequence goes on along the minus strand of NZ_JBEZDN010000050.1, from coordinate 13,441 downwards.
TGCCGCATCTGCTGGCGGCGGTGCGCGAGGCCACGAGCAACGCAGTGCGGCATTCCGGCGGACGCGCAGTCACCGTCACCCTGGAGGCGGGTACCGATCTCGTGCTGCAGATCGTCGACGACGGCACCGGTATGCCCGACGACGTCGCCCGGAGCGGGCTGCGCAATCTCGCCGATCGCGCCGAGGCGCTGGACGGTTCGCTCGAGGTCCGCCGCCGCCCGGGCGGCGGCACCCGGCTGACCTGGCGTGTGCCGCTTTCCGATGAGCTCGACGAGAGCGCTGTGGGCGCCGGGTGAGCCCGCTCAGCGCGAGGCGCGCCGCCGCTCCGTGGCGTACACGGCGGCCTCCGTCCGGCGCGAGAAGCCGAGCTTGTGCAGCAACGAGGAGACGTAGTTCTTGACGGTCTTCTCCGCGAGGTAGAGCTCGGCGCCGATCTGCCGGTTCGTCAGGCCGTCGGCGATCAGATCCAGGATGCGACGTTCCTGCGGCGACAGGGCCGCGTAGCGGGGGTCGTCCTCCTCCTTGCCGTGCCGCAGCCGGTCGAGCACCAGGGCGGTGGCCTTGGGGTCGAGCAGCGAGCCACCGGCGGCGACGGTGCGCACCGCGCCGATGAGGTCGGTGCCGGCGACCTGCTTGAGCAGGTAGCCGGAGGCGCCGGCCATGATCGCACCGAACAGGGCCTCGTCGTCGGAGTACGAGGTGAGCATCAGGCAGGCCGGCGCCGGCTCCATATCGTCGGCGCGATCCTGCTGCGTGACCCGTTGCGCCGGCACGCCCCCCGCACCCTGCGGCGGCTTCGCGCCGCGGGCATGGCTCGGCTGATCATGCTCACCGGTGACCGTTCCGAGCCGGCCCACGAGATCGGTGCGGTCCTCGGGCTGGACGACGTGCTTGCCGAGCAGTCTCCGGCGGACAAGGTCGCGGCGGTTCGCGCCGAGCAACGGCATGCGGTGACGGTGATGGTGGGCGACGGCGTGAACGACGCGCCCGCGCTGGCCGCCGCCACCGTCGGGATGGCGATGGGCGCGCGCGGTGCCAGCGCCTCGTCCGAGGCCGCGGACGTCGTGCTGACCAGCGACCGCCTGGACCGGCTGGCCGACGCGATGGAGATCGCCCGACGGTCCCGGCGCATCGCCGTGCAGAGCGCTGTGGCCGGGATGGGCCTGTCGCTGCTGGCGATGGTGATCGCCGCGCTCGGCATGCTCGCCCCCGCTGCGGGCGCGCTACTGCAGGAGGGCATCGACGTCGCGGTGATTCTCAATGCCTCGCGCGCCCTGCGCCGCCCCGGGACGCAGACCGAGCTGGCGGTCGAGCAGCTCGTCGAGAGTCGTGTTGGTGCGAGAGGTGCGACGCTCGTCGACTTCGTTGGGCATGCGCGTGCGGATCTTCTCCGCTTTCTTCGCAGCCCCGGGATCAGCGGGCAGTGTCTCGACGAGGTAGTGGCGCTTGCGGGTGAGCGGATCAAGGCCGGCATAGACCCGTATGCGAGAGGACCCGCTCGGAAGCTGCTCGATCTCGCCGCGGGCGCGGCGTCTCTTGGCAGCTGGCATGGAGCCGACGTAGCGCCTGGTGGCTCCACGACTAGCTCCGCGCCGGCCGCTGGCTCGGAGCCTGCAACGCTCTGACCTGCGTGCCCCCGGCAGGATTCGAACCTGCGACCCAGAGACGAGAAGTCGTTCGGCAGTGGCGCTCCAGGGCTTCTACTGCATCTTTGACTGCTGTGCCCTTGCAGGTAGGCCCTTTAGGTGCAGGGTTCCGCAGCGTTTCGCCCCCACTGATGGCTCCACACAGTCTCGACCGGCCACCACGTCCCAGCTTCGGCCCTGCTCGCGCGACGTGCTGTGCTTCGGACGCCCCGCAGCGCGGGATGGGCTCCTACCGAGCTATCCGGGCGAGGATCAGGGCAGTTGCATTTGCAACCAGGTCGGGCTCGTGCCACTGAATGTAGTGGTCACTACCGGTGGCGAAGATTTGCGGGGTGTTCGGCTTCGAAGTACGGGTCGTTCCGCACTGCATACATGGTGCCCAGACCCTGCCTTGCGCGTGAAAGATCAACTCAAGCCGCTGTGGATGACCAGTGGGTTGGGTGGTCATCAGCCAAGGGCAAGCATTGACAGCACGGGTGCCCCGAGCGCTCCGAGCCATCCGGCCAATTCTCGGACCGGCGCCACAAGTGCGGCTCCCGCATGCGCCAGGGCGCCCGTGGCCGACAGCAGCTTCGTCAGTCGGTTCAGGGCGGCGGCCACGCGGGAACGGTCAGGCTGTTCGGGCTTCAACGCGGCATCCATTTCGGCGATCTCACTCCTCGCGAGGCCTGCGCTGCGGGGGTCCAGCGGCGCGACCACGACCGCCTCTCGCAGATCGTCGAGAATTCTCCGGGCGGTGTCAGCCGTCGCTACGACCCCGCGCATTCCCCCGGTGACGTGCATGTCGCCGTCGACGTTGTTCACAACCCCGGCGGTTTGGTTCTTGATGACGAAGGACATCGCTGCTCCTCAGAATTGGGGCGGGACGAACCACGGTGGCAGGTCTCGGTCAAGCTGGCGTCTGCGGGCGGTGGCAACCACATGCAGCACTATCCCGACGATCAGCATGATGGCGCCGACCATGGCGATCGCCCATCCCAGCAGCCCGTACGGGATGCCAGCCAAGTCCGAGCCGAACGGGTCGACGAGCACCTTGTTGACCAGGTCTTTCCCTAAGCCGTCTGCAATCTGGGACATGAAGCGCAGCACGCTCGCCGCGAACATCGCGAATCCAGCGAGGCTCGTGACGGCGCCGGCTAGGATCAGCCAGCGCCCTTTCGTTTTCGTGGCAGCGATATCCTGCAGGAGACTCTTACGCCAGTGCACATAGTTGTTGTACTGGTTGCCGGCAACATTGTTGGCCACTCCGGCATTCTGTTCGTTCATCTCGAAACGTTCGGCTGCCACCATTACTCCTCGCCCGGACGATCGGAACGCGGCCGCCGGTAGGAGCACACCAGCATGAACCCGCATGTGCATACGAGTGTGAGGGGCCAGGGTCGGCCGCCGCGATGGTGAACGCCCTACAAGTCCAGGAGGCCTACCCCCAAAACCTGGTAGGGCGCTCCCTCCCTAAACACACGGTGCCGCTCTCAAGAGACGGCGCTCGGCTCATCTACGGCCCGAAGTGCACCGCGTTCAAGCCGAGCAGCGACGCGTCGGGCTGGATTGGCGACCTGCTCGGCAAGCTCGGCCGCGAGGACGACCAAAGTTGGCGACCTTGCCCCCGATCGGTCATCCGTCGTCGTCCCAGCTCCGATCCCGGCAGGGAGGCGTAAGGAGCGCGCGCAGCGCGTCGACAGCGGGCTCGCTCACGAAAGCCGACCCCTCGAGATCAAGGTACACAGCCAAATGCTGGGGCCCTGCGAGCGGATTGGCCCTAGCCCTGGCTCTCCATGAGCGTGGTGGGTGATCGGGACCCCGAGAGAAGAAAGTGCCTCGTGACCAGGTAGGACAGCGAGTGTCGAAGTCCCTGTCTGCCGGGTCGAGGAGGCACTCTCCGGGTGCGGGCTGCAACCACCCGTCCGAAGATCATCCTGACCGCTGGCGGCCTCGACGATCTTGTCGTCCAGGCCCACGCGAAGTCCTCGTCCCTCCACGTCCCGTCGAGGACGATGGCCTGTCGAGGCCGATGGCGATCTTCATCGGGCTTTGTCTGCGTGCGCTGCGTTCGCGAGCAGGTCGCCGGGGCGAGCTCGGCGATGGCTTCGTGGGCCACGAGCTGGGGGCGGTAGACGTCGAGCCCCACGACGGTGAAGTCGCCGAACTGGTAGCCGTTCACCCAGGGTTGCGCCGGGCACGCGTTGTGCCCACGGCTGTCGCGGGAGATGCTGAGCAGGGTAGCGCCGGTGCGCTGGGCGGCGTGCTTGATGGCCAGGTTCGCGCGCAACTGCTGAGCGATGATGACTTGGGCCTCGTGCCTGTTCAGGGGGACCACCGCGCAGCCTGCGCCGTTGCGCGGCAGGAGTTCGACGTAGTCGGTGATGATGATGCAGGCGTGCGGGGCGCGGGCCTGTACCGCTTCGATCAGCTCGCCGAGCCGTGGCTCGACGGCCTCGGCGAGTGCCCGCTCGGCGTCCCCGGTCGACCGGACCGCACAACAGGTTGCGCAACGGCGGGGGCAGGTTCGGCGCGTTCTGCACCGGCCCGGGGTCGTGCGCGCACGATAGGCGCACGGCGTCGACAAGGAAGTTCGCGTCGTTGCCGCTAATCGTGATGGTGACGAGCGCAGTGTCCGAGGTCACCGAGTCGATCTGTGGTGTGAGCGAATGCCGGGGCACGGAGGTGGACCGGTTCTCGAAAGTATGGCTTCCTCAATGCTGCGGCTAGGTCCGCGCGTTGCGCATGGCCCAGTCGAGCGAGTAGTCCGCCACCTCTTCCCAGCCGTCCTGGGAGAAGGTGGAGTGGGAGCGCTCGGGGTAATCCTTGAGTTCGGTGAGCGCGCCGTCTTCTTCTGGATCTTGTAGGCGGCGCGGGTCGAGACCGCGGGCACGGTGTGGTCTTTGCCGTTGGCGAGGAACAGCAGCGGCGCGCGGCTCGAGTTGCGCCGGTTGACCCTCGTCACCGCGTGGGGTGCGAAGTTCGCGAACGCCGCCTGGAAGAGCGGGCGCCCCAGCCCCGGCACCGCGAGCCTGTCGTAGATCGGCCTCGACTCCTCGAATGTGCGCGTGGTGGTGAAGCCGTAGTGGAACTCCTCCGGCGTGAGGCATCTGAGTCCTGTGGCGGTTGGCGGGGTTCTTCAGCACCACCGACGCGACCTTGACCTGGTCAGGGGGCAGGGGCGCGTAGGAAGATGCCCGAGCCGGGTTTGGGGGAGAAGAAGCTGCTTTTGGCCGGTACCACCTGGCCTGCGTCGGCGATCGCGGTGAGGGTTTCGAGTTGCGGCGCCGGTAGCGCGAACAGTACGCCGCCGTCGGCCTCGCATGCGGTGAGGAGATCCTCGATCGGGGCGCGGGTCTGCTCGATCTTGGTGCCGGGAGGCAGCCCGTTGAGCACCCGGTCGTGGAGCAGCGAGACGTCCAGGCCGGGCGAGCCGGGCGGTCGCTCGCCGGAGTAGCGCGCGACGTACCAGCGGCGGTCGAGGTTGACCGCGATTCCCGCCGCCATCGCCTCCTGTGGGTCGGCGACCGGGCGGACGTGGAAGCTCGCTTCGAGCAGGTCGCGGACCAGCGCGGAGTCGACGGGACCCGCGACCCGCCGGTCGAAGGAGGCCAGCCGCAGTCCGTCGAGGGGGTAGGCCACGCACAGCACGCCGCGGCGGGAGCCCCGTCCGGAGCGGGCCCGCACATTGAGGCTGGCTGCCACGCGGTGGTGTCCGTCGGCGATGTAGTGGGTGGCGGCGCCCAGCTCTCGGCACAGCTTTTCGGTTTGCGGGCCTTGCGGGATTCGCCACACCGTGTGGCGTGAGCCGTCGGGTCCGGCGACGTCGCGGTCGGGCGGTAGCTCGGGCGCCAGCGCCAATGTCGCTTCTACCACCGGCCCGGCCCGGTGCAGGGTGCTGACCAGCTCCACCCGTTGGGGCGTTGTCGCCAGGTACCGTGTCAGCCCATCGACCCGCTGCGGCTGCACCGACTCGTGACCCAACACCCTGCCGTCGAGGAACGCCTCCGGCATGATGTCGCAGACGATGCCGATGTGCTGGCCGTGCGGCGTGCTCTGCCGGTAGACGTAGAGCGCCGGGGGCATCGGCTCGTAGGAGTCGGGGCGTACCGCGCGGGGCGCCAACCGCGAGGCGATGGCGATCTCCACCATCGGGCGCACCTCGTCGGCGGCGGCTTCGGCGCGGACCAGCCAGCCCGCGAAGGTGCGTACGGCCTGCGCGCCGCAGGTCGTCGCCCCTCCGGCTGACGCGGCCGGCGTATCTGCGCTGGCTTCTGGGGCGTATCCGCGGGTCATCCGAGCTCCGTGCCGGTGGAGTCGAGGGTGATCAGCGAGCTGCCCAGCACCTCGGGGAGCGCATCGAGGCCTGCCAGCAGGTCCGTGGGCACGATGCCTGCGACATCGATGGTGGCGACGGCCGCCACGCCGCCTGCGAAGATCCGGTTCTGCATGTGTTCAACGTTGAGCCTCGCCTCACGCAGCAACTCCAGCACGCTGGCCAGCACGCCGACCTTGTCGAGGTGACGCACGGTGAGGGTGGCGCTGCCCAGTCCGCGGGATGAGAGGTTGACGCAGTTGCGCGCCTCGCCGGCCGCGAACGCGTCGACGATCTCCACAACCCCCGCGGCGATCGCGGCCTGGGCCTGTGCGGTGGAAGCGCCGATATGGTGAGTGGCGACCACCCGGGGATGTCTGGCCAGCGGCGAGTCCCACTCGGCGGTGCCCGAGCTGGGCTCGTCGGCGAATACGTCGAGACCTGCGCGGACGCGGCCAGCATCCAGCGCCGCGAGCAGCGCCGCCTCGTCGACCACCTCACCGCGTGAGGTGTTGACCAGGACCGCGCAAGGTTTCATGGCGGCCAGGAACTCGGCGTCCACGAGGTTCTTGGTCTCTGGCGACAACGGTACGTGGAGGCTCACCACGTCGGAGGCGGCGAGCAGGTCCGGCAGCGAGCGGTAGCACGCGACGTCGAGCTCGGCCAGCTGGTCGCGGGTGGCCTGGCTGCGGCCGGGACGGTCCAGACAGCCGATCCGCATCCCGAACCCGGCCGCCCGCTCGGCCACGGCGAGGCCGATCGAGCCCAGGCCGAGGATGCCCAGGGTGCTGCCGAGCAGCCCGTTGGCCTCGGTGTAGGTCGATTTCGCCCAACGGCCCTGACGCGCGTCGGCAACGTTGTCGGCGATCCTGCGGTCCAGCGCGAGGATCAACCCCATCGTGAGCTCGGCGACCGCGACCGCGTTGCGGCCGGGCACGTTGCAGACCAGAACACCGTTGCGGGCCGCGACCTCGATGTCGATGGTGTTCGTGCCGGCACCGGCCCGGATCACCAGGGCGAGCTTGTCCGCGGCCTCGAACACCGCGCGGTCGACCTTCGTGCTGCGGACCACCAGTCCGTCGACGCCTGCGATCCGACCCGGCAGGTCCGTCGTGGTCAAAGCAGGCTCCAGCGCACACCGATGTCCCCGCGACTCGAGTTCGGCAATGGTCTGGGCGGACACCGAATCGGCGAACAGCAGAAACATGGGCGGACACCCTTCACGACGTGTTCGCAAACCGGGCCCCGATCGGGCCGCCATAAAGGCTGAACAGGCACCGCGCTCGAAGGCCAGTCCCTATGAATGGCGACACGAGATCCACATGAGTTTCATATAATGGAACCCACGTTCCGGGTATCGCGGTTAGGGTGACGGCGGTCGAGCACCATGTCAAGAGGAGAGGGAGCGCGCTTGCCCGGCACGGCCGTGCGCCGATTCCGACCCCCGACGAGTGCCGGCGGCGGTCGGTCACGGAGATCGAAGGCGATTCGGCTGGGCGTCGACGCCGGGCTTCTTTGGGCAAGTCGGGTAGAAGGTCGAGAACGACGCGGACCGGCAGGGTCCCTGGCTCATCCTCGACCCGGTCGTGGACGATCACCGATCCCTCGACGTGCAGGCCCGCAACCCGGCCGACACCGTCCGGTCACCGACGACGCCAGCGCCCTGCTCGACTGGATCCGGCGCACCGGGGCCGAGCGGTTCACCCGCCGCGAGCTGTTCTCCAGGTCTCCCGGGCCCGGTTCCGCAAGGTCGCCGACCTCGACCCCGCTCTGCGGGTGCTCGAAGACCACGGCTACATCCGCGCCGAGGCCCCGCCGCGCCGACGGGTGGGCGTCCCGGCTCGCCGCGTTGGCAGGTCCATCCCGGTGTCAGGCGCTGAGCGCCGGGATGGTGTCTGTGGTGACCACCTCCACAGCGCCGGAGTCGGCGGTGGGGTCGGTGTCGGGACGAACTGATGCGGGCTCGGGCAAGGACGTCGAGGCGCCGACTGGCCGAGCAGCACGACGAATGGGTCCAAGGACGGCGCGACCTCGAGGCAGATCAGGGAGTCACGGTCGACGCCTCGAGCGAGGCCACGAGACTGCGGCCCAGAGCAAGCTGGCGGGCGCCGGCCAGAGCGCTTCCCTGCTTCCGGACGCCCCGTCCTCCGATCGCCCGATGGTCGGTTCACCCTGCGTATCGGGCGTCGGGTCGACGGTGGGGGGCCGGGATCGGCAGCAGAGTTCCCCCATCAGAGACCACGCCAGGCCATTCGTCAGGAGAACAGCGATGAGCATGTCCGACACCCTCGCCGTCCCGACCACCCAGCCTCAGGACCGTCGCCTCCGCGACTTCGACGACGCCCTGCCGTGCGTCGCAGCCTCCTCGAGCGCCCGCCTGGTCGCGCACTGGTCCGACGACACGCGCCCCACCGCCTCCTGGCAGGTCGAGCGGCGATGACCTCGGACGGACGTGCCCGTGATCGACGGCACTCACCACTCACTGACGCCAACCCCAGGAGTTTCACGTTGAGTTCGATTCAGCTGTCCGCCCGCCTGGACCGCCTGCCGATGGGCCGGTTCCACCTCCGGGTCCTGCTCGCTCTCGCCGTCGCCTTCGTCTTCGAGTTGGGCGACCTCAACACCTTCGCCTACGCCGCGCCGGCGCTGCAGCAGCACCTGCACCTGACGGTGGGCGACATCGCCTTCGTCACTTCCGCCTCCTTCCTCGGCATGTTCGTCGGGGCGGTCGTCGGAGGCCGCTTCGCCGACGCCGTCGGCCGCCGGCGCGCGCTGTTGTTCTCGGTGGCCTTCTTCTCGGTCAGCTCGCTGCTCAACGCGCTGGTGTCCACCGTGCCGGCCCTCGCGGTGGCGCGGCTGCTCACCGGCATCGGGCTGGCGGCGATGGCGGTCGCCGCGCTCGCGTACCTCTGCGAGGTCATGCCGGCGCGGCTGCGCGGCCGGATGCAGTCGGCCGTGATGGCCATCGGGCTGATCGGTATCCCGCTCATGTCCTTCGCCGCGCGCGGGATCGTCCCGCTCGGCACCGACACGTGGCGCTGGGTCTTCGTCTTCGGCGCCCTGGGGCTGCTCGCCCTGCCTCTCATCGCCCGGCTGCCGGAGAGCCCCCGCTGGCTGCACCAGCACGGCATGGAAGAGCGGGCCGCCGCCGCGGTCGACCGGATCGAGAAGGCCACCGTCGCCGATCCCGGCTCGCTACCGCCGCTGTCCGCGCTCCCGGAGGTGGCGGCCCCGTGCACGTCGCACGCGCCGCGCGCCGACTACCGCGCCCTGTTCCGCGGGTACCTCGGCCGCCGCACGCTGATGCTCGCCGTCGTCTGGGTCTTCCAGACCCTCGGGTTCTACGGCTTCGTCGCCTGGGTGCCCACCTTGCTCGCCGCGCACGGCTTCGACCTGGTGCACAGCCTCACCTTCTCGGCGCTGACCACCTTGGGCGCCGTGCCCGGAGCGCTGCTGGCCTGGCCGCTGTCGGACCGCTTCGGCCGCAAGACGCCCATCGCGCTGATCGCCATCGGCATCGCCGCCTGCGGCCTGGTCTACGGCCTGACGTTCGACCCGATTGCGATCGTCGTCTTCGGCTTCCTGGTCAACGCGCTCATGCAGACCTTCGCCGCGCTGCTGTACGCCTACACCCCGGAGCTGTTCCCCACCGAGCTGCGCAGCTCCGGCAACGGCCTGGTATACGGCATTGGCCGGCTGTCCAACATCCTCGGACCGATGGTCGTCGCCGCCGTCTTCGGCACCTTCGGCTACAGCCCGGTATTCGTCTACATCGCCGGCTGCTGGGTAATCGTCGCTCTCACCGTCGCCGTGTTCGGTCCGCGGACCGGCATGCAGCAGCTGGAGAGCCTTGACGACGCAGAACCGTCAGCCACATCATCCCATGTGCTCGGGGGCAGGCCACTGGCAGGCTGATCAGCCGCTGCCAGTGGACACCCGGAGAAACGTGCTGAAGATCCGCTCGCCCCTCTGACGAGCGAGACGTCGCGCTCCATCTCGCGCTCCTGCGCCCGCACCTCTCCGGCCACGTCACCGACGGCCACCAGAGCCTGCCGCGCGAACGCCCGCGCGGCGGCGGAGGTCACCGGTGCCGGGCGGGCGTTCTCGGGCCGTTCCAAGGGGTCACGTTCGACAGCACGGTCGTGGACCTCGGCTCGACCGGTGTCCGTCGGACTACCTCCTCGAGGGCGCCCACATGCCGTGACGCCGCTCATGAGCTGGACGGTCGGCGATCTTGGTGCCGTTGACCGCCGTCGCGCGCGACGTCGGTGACCGCAGCTTCGGCGGCCGGACGGGCACCGGTGAGGCCGATGGCGGCCAGGGCGGTCGCCATGGCGACGACGGCGGTGAGGATGAGGCTGATCCGCTGACCGTGCAGGCATCCGGCCGAGGTGGCGGTCAGCGCCCCGAACACCGCGACGGCAAGTGCTCCGCCGAGTTGGCTGGTGTCGAACACCCCGGAGGCCACACCCGTCCCGCCGGCGGGGGCGTGGTCGAGCAGCACGGCCGAGGTCGGCGGCATGATCAACGGTCCGGTGAGGCCGACCGGGATAAGCAGCAGCGCCAGGACCCAGATCGGCGCCGTAGCAGGCATCACAGCCAGGGCGACCGATCCGGCCCGAGCAGGACCAGCCCGGTGATGATCGGGAACCGGGGGCCGACCCGCTCGACGATCCGAGCGGTGAAGGGCATGACGGCGGCGCTGAGCACCATCATCGGCAGGAACGCCACTCCGGCCATCGACGGGGACAGCCTCCGCTCTTGCTGGAAGTAGAGGCTGAACAGAGGGGGCAGCCATAGAAGCCGATCATGAAGGCGAAGCCGATGGTCACGGCCACCCGCACCGTGCGGCTGCCGAACAGCCCGAGCGGCACCATCGGGTGGGCGATCTTGGCCTGGATCGCGATGAAGGCGAGCAGTGCGGCGGCGGCGGCGACGAGCCCCGGCGCACCGGGCAGCATCGACGGCCGGTAGTTGCCGCCCGGCGGGGGCAGCTGCACCCGCCGCGGCTGCGGCACTCGAGGAGCAGCAAGCTGAGGCCAACGCGACGACGGCATCGGCGACCGCGCGCCGCTCAAGTGGACGGACCTCGGCAGCCGCTCGATGATCCCATTATCAAGCCCTCCCACGACCGCGACGCCGACGCGGCCCTCGAGAACACCCGCTCCTGGGCGCCGCTGTCGCTGACCGCCGAGCAGAAGCAACACGGTTGACTCGGCGGAGGCGATGGAGCGGCTGGCCGACGAGCTACCGATCGAGCAGGTCGCCAAGCGCCGGGTCGCGAGCGACCCGGGCGAGGCGGCGGTTGCGCGTCCTCGGCGAACTGGGTGAGGAACGCTCCTGGTCGTGGCCGGGGCCGTGGACGACCAGGTGATTGAGCCCGGCGTCGAGATACGGCTTGGTCTCACGGCCATGGTGCTCTTCACCTCCCGTGAGGCCGCCGATTCCTTTCGCACCAACGTTGGACGCAACCATCAAGGCCGGGCCGACCACGGCATCGAGCTGATCGAGATCCGAGTTCTCGAAGTCACGGCCACGGCAATCTCGTAGGCAATCGCATGGTCTCCTCGGCTAGGCAGCGCGACCCACGGCCAGCAGTGCACGACCACGGCTGCCGGTCAGCAGATAGCGCTGCCAGCTCTACGACCCTTCCTGACGATGCTCGTGACGGCCGTCGCCGGCTTCCGTCGCGGGGGCCGCGGCATCCTGTCGCAGCCGGTCAGGTTGCGCTGGCCTGCGCGACGTCCTCGGGCTGCAGGTCGAGGCGTACCTATCGCGGTGTCGATCTCGATGCTGGCTTGCCCGTCGACGCCTGCCCTCGCCGCGGGACGCTGGCACCGCCTCAACCCTTCACGTAGGAGAGAATCTCGGCGACCCTCCCGTCGCGGACTCGCACGACGTCGACTCCTCGGAAATGTCCGCCGTCGAAGCGACAGGTCCACCGCACCGTTGCGCGATCACCACAGGCGAGCATCTCCTCGCCGTCGAAGACCGGGGAGGAGCCGAGAAAGTTCACCATCGCCTGCCGCACCGCCGCCTGGCCCTCGTAGCGTTGCCCGTCAGGGGCCGGCGCGAAGGACTCCCAGACGCAGTCGTCGGTCATGGCTGCCATGAAGGCGTCGAGGTCACCGCGGTCAAAGGCGGCATCGAGCCGCTTGACGGCCTCGATAGTTGCGCGGGTCGTCTCGTCGTCCACGCTGTCCCCTGAGGTTGCGGTGCGGTCAGTGTGCAACGTAACGGCACTATTGATCGAGATGAGGGTGCCCCATGGCCGCGTCTCGCGCGACTGTTGAAATGGGGAGGCTGGCCTGCTCGTGATGATGAAGTACCGCTTCAGGGGCGGTGGGGCCGGGCGCGAAGCTTACGAGCGCTTCGCTAAGTGGACACCGTCGAAGGGCTTCGAGAGCAAGGCCGGGTGGACGTCTGCGAGCGATGATGGTGGCTTCCTGCTGTTGGTCGTCGTTGACGTGGCAACCCTGCTGGAGTTCTCCGCAAAGTTCAAAGATCTCAACGACGAGCTAGAGATCACGCCGGTCGTGGAATTGAGTGAGCGCGTGCAGATCGCACTGAATGCATACGCCTGGTCGACTCTGTCACCTGACTTTGATTCCAACCCCGAGGATCAACTCGGAGGGCGCGACGAGGCCCTCCGACCCCTCGATTGACCGAGCCCCTGTTCAATCTCAGCCCATGCCGCCGTTCGTTCCACATCCGACGCACCGGCGAGCATCTGACTGAGCGCACCGAACGCCTCACGCTGGAACCGAACGCACTCTGCCGCCGACGGGAGGCGCAACCGGGCTGAAACGATCCTGATCTCGACGTCATCAAGACCGGCTTGCCGCAGCGCTTCGGCCATCACGCCCGGGCTGCCCAAGCTGAAAGGGCCGGGCTGATCGGGTGCCGGTGGTGGGAGGTGGGCACGACGCCTGATGACGCCGATCGGGATCGCGAAGAAGCGGTTGTGATCCGGCGTGGTGAAGCTAGCGACAACTGCCCGGCCGCCTGGCCGTAGAACGCGCCGCATCTCGGCGAGTGCCTGGCCCCGATCGGGGCAGTAGATGATGCCCAGGCGGGAGAGGGCGACATCGAAAGTACCGTCCGCGAGCTCCAAGCGTTCGGCATCCGCGGCGGGCGCCGGTTGTCATAGCGGGCCAGATGAGCATCCCCCAGTCCGGGTCTTTGAAGGCCTGGGCGACGATGCGCGCGGCTTGCTCGGGTGTCGGGGGATGCGGATCCGGCGCCGGCTGCGACGGGCGTCCGCCTGAGCCACCGGGTTGACGCGGATCCATCGCCACTTCACGGCGCGTGCGAAGGCGACCGTTGAGGAGCACGTGCATCTGGCGCAGGTAGGAGGCGCCGAGGGGTCTGCAGACGTGCGGGGCGCAACGGTGGTTGCAGTCGTGTTGAGCTTGGCCCCCTGCGCCGGACACTGACGGTGTGGGGTCAGTGATCGTGGTCAGGCGGGGTGTGGGCTGCTTCGTAGTCCACGGGGGACAGC
>NZ_JBEZDN010000049.1:0-53429 GCF_040648315.1 Pseudonocardia sp. NPDC049154 | reverse complement strand
GGAAATGCTGGCAGACCAACACCCCCTACGACCCCGCCAGACACCGCGCCGCCCAAGCCCATCAACACCGAGCGGCTTGACACAGGGCTACTCAGAGCCCCGCCTGCGCCGCGCGCGCGGTGAGCTCCCGGCGCAGGACCTTGCCGTTCGGGTTGCGCGGCAGGGCCTCGACGAACTCCCACGCCACGGGCACCTTGAACCCGGCGAGCCGGGCGCGGGCGTAGGCGCGCAGCTCCGCCGGGTCGGGGCTCGCGCCCGCGGCCACGAGGAACGCCGTGACGGTCTCGCCGAGGCGCTGGTCCGGCACCCCGACCACGGCGACCTCCCGCACCGCCGGATGGGTCAGCAGCACCTGCTCGACCTCGATCGGGTAGACGTTCTCCCCGCCCCGGATGATCTTGTCCCCGCGCCTGCCGACGAGGAAGACGTAGCCGTCCTCGTCGATGCGGGCGAGGTCGCCGGTGCGCTGCCAGCCCTGCTCGTCCACCACGAACGAGTGCAAGCTGCGGGCCCAGACCTCGCCGACCCCGTCCTCGTCGGGGGACTCGAGGCGCAGCTCGGTGCCGGGGGCCGCGCGACCGACCGACCGCAGCAGATCGGGCCGCTCGCCCGCCGCCAGCCGGTGGTCGGCCGCGGTGAGCACGCTGACCGGTGAGCCCTCGGTCTGGCCGAAGAGGTTCACGAAGTCCACGTGCGGCATGACCTCCTGCACCCGCCGCATGGTGTCGGGATGGATCGGGGAGGCGCCGTAGCCGAGCACCCGCAGGCTCGCCGAGGCGAGCGCGTCCTCGGCCAGCAGCATCTCGAAGACCGTCGGGATGGTCACGCAGTGGGTGGGCCGCACCGCCTCCAGTGCGCGCCACGCATCGACCGAGAAGGACGGGAAGACCGCCAGCGAAGCGCCGTTGCCGAGCGCGACGGCGATGTTCCCCAGTCCGCCGACGTGGTGGAACAGCGAGGTCGCCACCATCCGGTCGGCCGGGTGCAGGTCGAGCAGGTAGCCGTTGACGTCCGCCCGCCTGCCCAGCGGGAACTCCCGCACGTCCACGCGCTTGGGCAGCCCGGTGGTGCCCGAGGTGTGCATGGTCAGCGCGACCCGGTCGGAGTCCGTGCCGGGTTCCAGCGGGTGGTCGCCCGCGGGCTCGCGGTCGACGACCACCACCCGCCGCCGTACCTCGGCGCCAAGCCGGGCCGCCAGGTCGGCGTACGCGGGCTCGGCGAGCAGCACGTCCCCGGGCATCCGGGTCAGGCACGCGAGCAGCTCCGGTTCGGTCATCCGGGGCGCGAGCGGGGCCAGCGGGCGGTCGGCCAGCGCACCCGCCACGAGCAGTGCGACCGAGGTCGGTCGGGTGGTCAGCAGTGCGGGCACCGAGCAGCCCGAGACCGAAGACTCGGCCCGCAGCAGGTCCACCGAGCCCGCGACCATGGACGAGAAGCGGGCCCGCGTCCAGGTCCGCGCGCCCTCCGTGGTGGCCTCGACCAGCGCGATCGCCTCCGGGTCCCGCTCGAGGTGGCTCACCACCCGCTGCGTCCACGTGGTGAGCGGGGACGGCGTGTAGTCCTCGTACACGGGTGCCTCCGGGTGGGTTCTCGGCGCGTTCCACCGGCCCTGACGACGATGCCGGCAATCCGGTTTATCATACAGACAGTTCCGACGGAATCGGTCACGAATCGGAGGACCATGGCGACTCCGGACGGGCACACGACACCCGTGCGCGTGCCCAAGATGGCTGAGATCATCACGGATCGCCTTCGCCGCAGCATCGTGCGCGGGGAGCTCGCCGAGGGGGCGGCACTGCCCTCGGAGGCCGAGCTGATGGCCACCTTCGGGGTCTCCCGCCCCACGCTGCGCGAGGCGCTGCGCGTGCTGGAGTCCGAGGCGCTGATCCAGGTGCGCCGCGGGGCCCGCGGCGGGGCGCGGGCGCAGGTCCCCCGCGCCGCGGTGGTCGCGCGCTACGCGGGACTGGTGCTGCAGTTCCGCGGGGTGACCCTCGACGACCTCTACGAGGCCCGGACCGTGCTCGAGCCGCCCTGCGTGGGGTTGCTCGCGGCGCGCGGCGGCGGGGAGGCGGTGCCCGAGCTGCGCGCCGCCCTGACCCGCCAGCGTGAAGCGGGCGCGGACCCGGAGGGCGCGGTCCGCGCGCACGTCGCCTTCCACGCCCTGCTGGTCGAGCACGCGGGGAACCAGACCCTGCGCCTGCTCATGCGCGTGGTCGAGCACATCGTGGACCAGGCCGACCTGGCCCAGGCGCGCACCGCCGCGGGGTCCTCGCTCTCCCGGGAGGCGAGCAGGCAGGGCCTGGCGGCCCACCGCCGGGTCGTCGACCTGATCGAGGCGCGAGACGTCGAGGGGGCCACGACACTGTGGCACCGCCACCTCGCCGAGGCGCGCCGCTATCTGCGCAGGCCGGAGGTGCGCACGGTGCTCGACCTGCTCGCCTAGGTGGGCGGGCGCCACGATGCCCACGCAAATCGGTAGAAGAGGTTGATGAATTCCGACTGTTCGGTTTAGGGTGTCGCCGATCACGCGATCGTGTGAAAGCGCGCTTCGTGCGCCGAGCCGGAGGAGACCAATGTCGGTCTGGAGATCCATTCGTGGTGTCGTCGCGGCGCTCGCCGCGGGGGCCGTCCTCGCGGCCTGTGGCGGCGGGGGAGGTTCGGACCAGGCTTCCGGGCAGGGTGGGGACACCTTCAAGCTGCTCGCGGTGCTGTCGGTCAGTGGCGCCAACTCGCAGACGGGCGGCATCCCTTCGCGGCAGGCCCTGGAGGCCGGGATCGAGATCCTGAACAAGCAGGGTGGGATCAAGGGCAAGCAGATCCAGATGGACGTCGTGGACATGGCGAGCGACCCGACCAAGGGCGTCGCCAACGTCCAGTCCTACCTGGCCGACCACGACAAGCCGGACGCCGTGTTCGGCGGGCAGTACAGCGCCGAGTCGCTGCCGCTCGCGCCGATCCTGACGCAGGCCGAGCTGCTGCAGATGTCGTCGTCGATCACGCCGTCGCTCGACAACCCGCAGAAGTTCCCGTACGCGTTCCAGCAGTCGATCCCGATCGCGACGATCATCGACGTGCTGGCCACGCACCTCGCGGGCCAGGGCTACAAGACGGTCGGCTACGCCGCGGGCGATGACGAGTCGGGCCACTCCGCGGTCGACGCGTTCACCAAGGTCGCCGCGTCCAAGGGGCTGACGGTCGTCCCGGGTTTCGTGCCCCCGGGCTCGGTCGACGCGACCGCCACCCTGGAGCGCATCCGGGCGTCGAACCCGGACGTGCTCGTGCTCAACGGCGTCGGCCCCGCGGCCGCCACGCTGCTGAAGAGCCGCACCAACCTGGGCTGGACCATCCCCACCGTCGGTGAGGGCACCGCGTTCGCGGCCAACGACCTGGGCAAGATCTCCTCGCCCGCGGACTGGAACAACGTCACGGTCCAGACCCCGAACTGGCAGGTTGCCGGCTCGAACATCCTGAGCGTCCCGGCGTTCAAGACGTTCCTGGACACCTACAAGGCCAAGAACCAGATCACCATCGGCATGGGTGGCCTCGTGTGCATCTACGAGAACCTGATCGCGATCAAGGCGGCGGCCGAGGCCGCTCCCACGACCGGCGGCGCCGACCTGGCCAAGGCCATGGAGAGCTTCGGCCCGACGCCGATCCCGGCGTCCATCTCCTCGCTCTGGATCGGGCCCGGCGGGCTCGGCGCCTCGGCGCAGCACCACAGCAACCAGGCGTGGGGCACGGGTGACTTCACGTTCGTCCCGGCGCAGGCGCTCCAGGACGGCATGGCCTCCGTGCGGACATGACCATCATCTGGGCAGGCCTCGCCCTCGGCTCGGTCTACGCGCTGACGGCGATGCTCTACAACGTCACCGTCGCCACGTCCGGCGTGTTCAGCTTCGCCGCGGCGCAGTACGTGATGATCGGGACCTTCGTGGCCTATGTCGTCAACGTGCAGTGGGGGCTCCCCGCGATCCTCGCCGTGCCCGCTGGCGCGGTGGTGGGCGGGGTGCTCGGGTACCTCACCGAGCTCCTCGCCATCCGCCCGCTCAAGGACAAGACGGGGTGGGCGCCCCTGGTCACGACGGTCGGGGCGGGTGTCGTGCTCGAGGGTCTGGCGTTCGCAATCTGGGGCTCGGACCCGCTGCGGGTCCCCCCGGTGGTGCCGGACCGCGCGTTCGACGCCCTCGGCGGCCAGCTGCAGTTCAACGACCTGCTGCTGATCGTCCTGGGGATCGTGCTCTGCTTCGGCGCCCATCTGCTGCACAAGCGCAGCCGGTGGGGGCTGATGGGCCGGGCGATGACCGCCGACCCGGACAACGCGGCCGCGCGCGGCATCAATGTGCGCGGTCTGGTCACCGGCTCGTTCGTGGTGGCGGGCGCCGTCGGCGGCGCACTGGGGATCGTCGTGGCACCGAAGACCGAGACGCTCTTCTCGGTCGGCACCGTGCTCGTGGTCTACGCCTTCGCGGCGCTGACGGCGGGCGGGTTCGGCAGCTACGTCGGCTGCTGGGTCGGCGGCATCGTCATCGGCCTGCTCCAGGCGCACACCGAGCGTTACGTCGGCAGCTCCTACCCGCTGCTGCTCATCTTCCTGCTGGTCCTGGTGGTGCTACTGGTGAAGCCCACCGGGTTGTTCGGCGACAGACGGGTCAGGTTGGTGTGACATGACCGCCTTCGTACGCACGGTCTCGACACAGGTACCCCGGCGGCTGTGGATCATCACGCCCATCGTGGTGGCGCTCTTCGCGCTGCTGCCGGCGATGGGGTACCACGGCGGCATCCTCCGGCAGCTGATCCTGATCGCCATCTACACGCTGGTGGTCAGCGGGCTGAACCTCAGCTTCGGCTACGCGGGGGAGGTCGTCCTCGGCCAGGTCGCCATCCTGGCCCTGGGTGCCTACATCACGGCCATCCTGAGCACCAACGGCGTGACCGACATCGGGCTGGCGCTGCTGCTGTCGCTGGTCGCCTCGGCGATCCTCGGGCTGGTCACCGGCCTGCCCGGGCTGCGGCTGAGCCACCTGGCGCTCGGGCTCATCACCTTCTTCCTGGTGCTGCTCGTGCCGCCGGTCGCGCTGGCGTTCTCGAACGTGACCGGCGGCTACACCGGCCTGGTCGGGCTGATGACCCCGACGCTGTTCGGGTCACCGATCAAGGGGACCGTCGGGCTCTACGTGGTCAGCGTGGTGCTCGCCGGGTTCTGGATCTTCGTGATGCGCAACCTGGTGCTCTCCCGCTACGGGCTCGCGCTGCGGGTGCTCAAGGAGAACCCGCTGCTGGCGTCGTCGCTGGGGCTGTCGGTGCTGCGGCTGCGGCTGAGCGCCTACGTGATCGGCAGTCTGCCCGCCGGGCTGGCCGGGGTGCTCTTCGCCTACGCCACGGCTTACGTGGCGCCGGCGTCGTTCACCCTCACCCTGTCGATCGCGGTGCTGGCGGCCTCGGTCGTCGGCGGGTCGCAGAGCATCTACGGCGCCGTGCTCGGCTCGGCGCTGCTGGTGCTCGGCCCGCTGAGCGCCCAGGGCTTCGAGCGCTACTCGCTCGTGGTCTACGGCGCGTTCCTGCTGCTCGCGGGCACCGTCCTGGCCATGGGCCTGACGGGTGCGGGGCGCGCGCTGTTCGTCCGGCTGCGGACCCTCTTCTCCGGCGAGCGGGCCCGCCACGCCGCGCCGACCGGGCCGGTGGACCCGTCCGAGGCTGCCGACGCGGCGGACGCCGAGGGGACCCCGCGCGCGGAGCTGATGCTCCCCGGCGAGGTGCTCGAGGTGTCCGGCGCGACGAGGGCGTTCGGTGAGGTCAAGGCGATCACCGACGTCGACTTCCGGGCCGAGCCGGGCCGGATCACCGCGCTGATCGGCGCGAACGGCGCAGGCAAGACCACCCTGCTCAACGCCGTGTCCGGGGCGATCACCCTGGACTCCGGCACGGTCCGGATCGGCGACCGGGACGTGACCGCGCTGCCGGTCGCGACCCGGGCCCGGAAGGGCATGGGCCGGAGCTTCCAGACCCCGATGATCCCGTCGTCGATGACGGTCATGGAGGTCGCGGAGTCCGGCTCGCTGGTCGCCGGGCCGCTGCGGCCGATCGCGGCGATCCTGCGGCTGCCCGCGTTCCGCAAGGAGCGCCGGGAGAACCGCGAGACCGCCCGCACCGCGTTGGAGCTGGTGGCGCTCGGGGACCGGGCGAACGTGCCCGCCTCCGCGCTCCCGCTCAGCACGCGGCGGCTGCTGGAGGTCGTAAGGGCGGTGGCGGGCAGGCCCCGCGTGGTGCTGCTCGACGAGCCCGCTGCCGGCATGGACGACGACGCGATCGAGGAGCTCCGGGCGCTGCTCAAGCAGCTGCGTCGGGCCGGCGCCACGGTGGTGCTGATCGAGCACAACATCTCGTTCGTGCTCGAGATCGCCGACGACGTCGTCGTCATGGAGCTGGGGAAGGTGATCGCCGCGGGTCCGCCGGAGCAGATCCGCACGGACGAGCGGGTCATCGCCAGCTACCTCGGCACCAAGCACGCCGCGGCCGCGAGCCGCGCCGACGGGGAGGGCGGGGCATGAGCACCACCGAGTCCGGGGCCGATCCCGGGTCGTTGGAACCGCTGTCGAACGAGCGCGGTGAGCCGGTGCTGGCCGCCGCGGGGCTGCGGTTGGGCTACGCCGACCTGACCGCGGTGTGGGACGTCGACCTGGAGGTCCGCGCCGGGCGCACCACGGCCCTGCTGGGGCGCAACGGCGCGGGCAAGACCACGTTGCTCAAGGGCCTCGTCGGGCTGCTCCCGGCGAAGGCGGGCCGGGTGACGCTGCACGGCAAGGACGTCACCGGGGCCCCCGCCTGGGAACGGGTGGGCCGGGGGCTCGCGATCGTCCAGGAGGGCAAGCGGATCTTCCGCAACCTCACGGTCGAGGAGAACGTCACCGTCTCGGTGCCGCGCCGGATGCCGCGCGCCGAGCGGGCCGCCGCGCTCGACCGGATCTGGACGGACTTCCCGGTGCTCACCGAGCGGCGGGGCCGCCTGGGCGGTGAGCTCAGCGGTGGGCAGCAGCAGATGCTGAACATCGCGAGCGCGATCGTGGCCCGGCCGACCGTGCTGTTGGTCGACGAGCCGTCGTCCGGGCTGTCGCCCATGGCCGTCGAGCAGGTGCTCGGAGTGATCGACCGGCTCCGCGCGGACGGGCTCGCGATCCTGCTCGTCGAGCAGGTGATCGAGGACGTCCTGGGCGGCTTCGCGGACGACGTCGTGCTCATGGACCAGGGGCGTGTGCTGCTGCGCGAGGACGCGGAGAACGTCTCCTTCGACCTCGTCGCCAGCACGATGTTCGGGTCCGGCGCGGTGTGAGGCGGCCCGGGCCCGGCGCCCGGCGCACGACCTGAGGCGGCGGTCGCCCCGATGGGGCGGCCGCCGCCGTCGGTGTCAGCTCGCGGCCCAGCGCTCCTCGGCGAAGGCCCGCACGACGCCGCGGTGCTCGGCGTCCTCGGGTGTCGCGCCCATGAACACGGTGTGGCCGGCCGCCTCGAAGACGTGCAGGTCCGCGTGAGCGCCCGCCCGCCGCAGCGCCCGGTGCAGCCGCACCGTGTCGGACAGCAGGATGTCCCGGGTGCCGGTGGTGAGCAGGGTGGGCGGCCACTCGGGCCCGAACTCGCCGAAGATCGGCGACAGGTACGGGTTGCGCGGGTCGTGCAGTCCCACGTACCACTCGGCGAGGGGGCCGAGGTGTCGGACGAGGACGTTGTCGAGGCCCAGGTTGGTGTTCACCGAGTCGGATTGCAGCGTCATGTCCACCAACGGCGTCCGCAGGACGAGACCGGCCGGCATCGGGAGGCCCTCGTCCTGGGCGCGCAGCAGCGTTGCGGCGGCCAGGTTCGACCCCGCCGACGTGCCGGCCAGCACGATCTCGCTCGGCTCGTGCTCCGCGAGCAGCGCGCGGTACGCGGCCACGCAGTCGTCCAGCGGTGCGGGGAAAGGGTGGTCCGGGGGCATGCGGTAGTCCACGCCCCACACCGTGACGCCCAGGGCCACCGCGGCGCCCGCGGTGGTGATCTGGCACATCTCGCCGGCGCCGAGGAGGAACCCCCCGCCGTGCAGGTCCAGCAGGACCCGGCGGTCGTCCGGGGTGTCGCCCGGCGGACGGGCGACGTAGACCAGGGCGTCCTCGTGACGGCGCTCCTCGATGTCGACGCCCATGTCCTTGGGGCGAAGCGCGTAGACCCGCAGCAGCGCCTCGTCGATCCCCTTGGCCATCGACCGCCAGCCCTCGGCGTCCTCGCGTGCGGGCCACGGCTGGGGCGGGAACTCGTAGGGGGGCCCGGTGTTGCCGCGGATGATCACGGCCTGCGCCTCGGCGCTCACGGAACCGGGGACCGGGATCTCACGTGCCGGAAGATGCAGCACGGGTGGTTCGTCACTCATCTGTGGACGCTCCTCGGAGACACAATAGTTCAACTGAACGGTACCGGTTTCGCCACTCGCTCCGGGTCCGCCGCGACTCGCTCCACAGGTCCGGACGTGGGGGTGCCGGTCGAGCGGCCGGGCGAGGCTTTACCCTCCGCCCATAATCGGGTAGACCATCAAACAGTAACTGCGATGACGCTGGAGGACTCCATGACCGACACCGCCGAGCCGGCGACCGAGGCCCCGGAGCCCATCGTGCTCGAGGAGACGGCGGACGGGGTCCGCGTCGTCACCCTGAACCGCCCGGACCGGCGCAACGGGTGGTCCCCGGAGCTGGAGGCGGCGTACTTCGCCGCGTTGGATCGCTGCGATGCCGACGACGAGGTCAAGGCGGTCGTGGTGACCGGCGTGGGGCGGTTCTTCTGTCCGGGCCTGGATCTGACCCGGTTGGCGAAGGTGGCGGGCGGTGGGTTCAGCCTCGCCGGCCGCCCGCCGCAGTACCGCCCCCGCCGGCTGCGCAAGCCGTTGATCGCCGCGATCAACGGGGCGTGCGCCGGGATCGGGCTGGTCCAGGCACTTCAGGCGGACGTGCGGTTCTGCGCCGAGGAGGCGCGGTTCTCCACGGCGTTCGCCCGCCGCGGGCTCGCGGCCGAGTACGCGATCAGCTGGGTCCTGTCGCGCTACGTCGGCGTGGAGAACGCGTTGGACCTGCTGCTCTCGGCGCGCACGTTCGACGCCGCCGAGGCACACCGGCTGGGCCTGGTCAGCAGGCTGCTGCCGCGCGAGCGGGTGCTCGACGAGGCCGTCGCCTACGCCCGCGACCTGGCCGCGAACTGCGCGCCCGCCGCGATGGCCGCGATCAAGCACCAGGTCTACACCGACCTGGAGACGGGCCTCGAGGACGCGATGGCCCGCTCGCTGCAGGTGATGGTCGCGTCGAACACGTTCACCGACCTCGCCGAGGGTGTGGCCGCGCCCGGGGAGAAGCGGCCGCCGCGGTTCGCCCCACTCAGCACGGCCTACGACGCCGACGAGGTGACGGGTAGGCCGGTCCCCGGCGCCACCCTGACCGCCGACGACGTGCTGGGAACGGACTAGAGCGCGCGTCCCGCGGATCATCCAGCCGGTGTCCGCTCTCACCCGGACCGGACCGGACCGGAACCGACCGCCGGGCGAGGATCAGCCGCGCGCCGCCAGCTCGGCCAGAGCGTGCAGCTGGTCCGCGTAGTGGGCGGGCGAGGTCGACATCGGATGCACCACCAGCCCGCGGGCGCCGGCCTTGCGCAGGATGTCGAGCAGGGTGGTACTGCGGTCCGGGTCGCCGAGCGGGTCGAGCCGCTCGCCGCTGGCGTAGTACACCAGGGCGGGGGTTCGGCCGTGGCGCTGCACCGCGTCCCGGACCCGGGGCTCGTCGAAGACGGCGATCGCCTGTTTGGCCAACAGACCGAACGGTGACCAGATGTCCGCGAACTCCACGGCTCGCACCAGCGACCGTCGCGACCGGCCGCCGATCCAGGTCGGGGTGCCGGGGCGCAGGCCGGGGTCCACGAGGTAGTCCCGGTAGTCGTAGTGGGTGCCCGAGTAGGAGGCGACCCGTTCACCCGAGGCTGCGGTGATGGCGCGCAGCGCGTCGTCCGCCTGCGCCCCGCGGCCCTCGAACGGGGCTCCGAGCAGTGCGAACTCCTCCTCCAGGGAGCCGACGCCGACACCGACGTCCACGCGGCCGCCGGAGAGCCGGTCCAGGGTCCCCAAGCGCTTCACGACCTCGAGCGGATGGTGGTAGGCGAGCACCAGCACGTAGGTGACCAGCCGGATCCGCTCGGTGACGGCGGCCAGGTATCCGAGTGTGGTGAAGGGGTCGTAGTAGCGCGCACCTCGGGTGCCCTCCCGGGCCAGCGGCAGCGCGACGTGCTCCGGCGCGCACAGGTACCGGAAACCGGCCGCCTCCGCGGCGCGGGCCACCTCGGCCAACGCCGCGGGATCCGCCTCGACCTCCCACGGCGGCGCCTCCAGGGCGGGGGGCAACGTCGTCTGCGGAAGCATGATCCCGAGTTCCATGAGACTCCTCGCACTCGCGGCGCCCTCCGATGGACGCCGCTTGGAGTGTAATGAGTTATCTCTTAAAGTGAGATCGACTCCATCCCGACGGTGTGCGATCGGAGACCCCATGAGCGAACCGACGGGTGTCCTGCTGGGTTCGGACCACAGTTCCGCGGCACAGGTGGCCCGTCGTGCCGAGCTCCTGGCCGCGGTGCTGGCGGCGGGCGACCACGGTCCCTCCGGCACGGTCGTGCTGGCCGCATGGAACTCGTTCCTGCCGCTGGAGGTGTCGCCCGCGGTGGCGGCGGCCGGGCTGCGCGTGGTCCTGTTCAACCCGAAGGCCACGGCAAGCGAGCTCGCCTACGTGCTGGCGGACTCCGGCGCACGGCTGGTGATCGGGCATGCAGACGTCCTGCGCCGGCTGGGGGAGGGGATCGGGTCGGACGTGACCGTGGTGGCCGCGCGCACCCCGGAGGCCGTCGCCGCCGTCCGGTCGGACGCGGACGCCACCGTCTCCCCGCCGCCCGGTGCGGTGGACTACGAGGAGTTCCTGGCGCGCGGGGCCACTCTGCCGGCGCCCCCGCCCGGCGAGTCCGCGCTGAGCGCGCTGTTCTACACCTCGGGCACCACCGGCAGGCCGAAGGGCGTGGTCCGCCCCGCCCCGACACCGGCGGAGGTCCGCAGGCGCCGCGAGGTCACCGACACCTGCTACGGCGTCACCGCGGAGAGCCGCGGCCTGCTGACCACCCCGATGCACCACATGTTCGGCTCGAACTTCGCGCTCACCCTGCTGCGCCGGGAGCGGCCGCTGGTGATCATGCCGCGCTGGGACGCCGAGGAGATGCTGGCGCTGGTCGAACGCCACCGGATCACGAACCTGACCATGGTGCCCACCATGTTCGCGCGGCTGCTTGCGCTGCCCGAGCGGGTCCGCGCGGGCTACGACACCTCGTCGCTGCGGCACGTCCTGCACACCGCGGCGCCCTGTCCGCCCCACGTCAAGCGGGCGATGATCGAGTGGTGGGGCCCGATCCTGTGGGAGCAGTACGGCACCTCGGAGACCGGCGTGGTGACGCTGTGCGACTCCGCGGAGTGGCTGGCCCACCCGGGCACCGTCGGTCGGCCGTTCCTCGGCAGTGTCGTGCGGGTCTACGACGACGAGGGCCGGGAGTGCGCGCCCGGCGAGGCCGGCACCGTCTACGCCCGGATGCCCGGCACCCCGGATTTCACCTATCTCGGCAGGCCCGACGACCGCGCCGCCGTCGAGCGGGACGGGCTGGTGACCGGTGGCGACATCGGGATGCTCGACGCCGACGGGTACCTCCACATGCGGGACCGCCGTGCGGACCTGGTCCTGGTGAGCGGCGTGAACGTCTACCCGGCAGAGGTCGAGGCGCAGGTCGCCCGGTTCCCCGGGATCGCGGACAGCGTGGTGTTCGGCGTGCCGGACGAGGACCTGGGGGAACGGGTCGAGGCGGTCGTCGCACTCCTGCCGCAGGCTCCGGCGGACACGGTGGAGCGGTTGCGGGAGTTCCTGCGCAGCGAGCTGAGCGGGTACAAGGTGCCGCGCGCGTTCCACGTCGTCGACGCCGTCTCCCGGGACGAGTCCGGCAAGGTCCGGCGCCACGCGGTCCGGGCGGCCTACGCCGGTCGGCACGGCGCGGGCGGTGCCGGATGAACGTGCCGGGCGTTCCCGAGCCCGGGTCCCGGCGACCGAGCGGTCGGTCGTGACCCGGGCCGGCGCCGTCGCGGCGGGCCGCCCCGAGGACCCGGCGACGAGCGGGCAGGCGGTGCGCTCGCTGGCGGTCGCGGTGTTCGCGCTGGTCGCCACCATCCTCCCCAGCTATCTGCTGGGGACCCTGGCCGTGTCCATGGGCCCGGAGCTCGGGCTGACCCCGGCGCTGCTCGGGGTGGTGGTCGCCTGCCGCTTCGCCGGAGCGGCGGTGAGTTCGCCGTTCGCCGGGCGCTGGGTCGAACGGCTGGGACCCGTACAGGGCCTGCGGCTGCCCGTGCTGGCGCTGGTGGTGGTGCTCCTGGTGATCGGGCTGCTCGTCCGGCAGTGGTGGGTGCTCGCCCTGCTGATGGTGGTCGGCGGGGTGGCGCTGGCGACCGTGCAGCCCGCCGCGGACGTCTGGGTGTCCCGTCGGGTGCGGGCGGAGCACCAGGGGCTCGCCTTCGGGTTCAAGCAGGCCGCGATCCCCGCGGCCGCGCTGCTCGCGGGCTCCCTGGTGCCGACGGCGCTCGCGGCCTGGGGGTGGCGACCGGTGTGGGTGGTCGCGGCCTGTGTCGCGCTGCTCGCCGGGGTCGCCGTGCCGTGGCGCGCCGGGGCGACGGGCGCAGGGACGGGGCGGGCGCGCCTGGACCGTACCGGGGACGAGCCGGTGTCCTCGCTGGTCTGGCTCGCCGTCTCGTTCGGGCTGGCCAGTGTCGCCGTCGTCAACCTGACGACCTTCCTGGTCGTCGGCGCCGTCGACGCCGGGCTGGGGGAGGGCGCCGCCGGGCTGCTG
The DNA here is from genome assembly GCF_040648315.1 of Pseudonocardia sp. NPDC049154. NCBI lineage: Bacteria > Bacillati > Actinomycetota > Actinomycetes > Pseudonocardiales > Pseudonocardiaceae > Pseudonocardia > Pseudonocardia sp. NPDC049154. The sequence continues at coordinate 40,502 of NZ_JBEZDN010000049.1, read as the reverse complement.
TTCGGGCTGTCGGGGGCGGCCGGGATCGTCGCGCGGGTGGCGCTGGGCCGCCTGGCCGACCGCACCCGGTGGGACCTGCTGGTGCTGCTCGCGTGCCTGCAGGTCGTCGGGGCGGGCACGTTCGTGCTGCTCGGGCTGGCCGGGCCCGTCGGGTACCTGGTCGGAGCGCCGCTGGCGTTCGTGTTCGGGCTCGGGTGGCCGGGGCTGATGATGCTCGCGGTGGTGCGGGCCAGCCCGCGGGCGCCGGGGGCCGCCACCGGCATGGCCAACACCGGGTCGTTCGTCGGGTCGATCCTCGGCCCGCCCTGTTTCGGGCTCGTCGCCGCCCATGTCGGCTACCCGGCGGGGTGGTTGGGCACGGCGGCGAGCCTGCTCCTGGCGGCCGCGGCCGTCCTGGTCGCCCGCGCGGGGCGCCGTCGTTCCTAGCGCACCACCGCGCCTCGACCACCGCACGAGCGGCGCCGCCCCGCCGAGGGTGTGGCCGCGCCGAGAGAAGGGACCACCACGATGGGGCTCACAGAGCCGATCGTCGCCCGCGTCGGCGGCCGACGATGAGCGCGCTGCGGATGGGGTTCCGCCCGCCCCGGCAGCTGTTCGCCGAGCCGGCTCGGCTCGCGGCGCTGGTCGAGGCCGCGGAGGCCGGCGGGCTGGACCGTTTGGTCGTCGGGGACCACGTGGGGTTCCGTGGCGGCCAGGGGTTCGACGGGCTCGTCCAGGCCACCGTCCTCGCCGCGCTGAGCAGCCGGATCGGCGTGGGCACGGCGGTCTACCTGCTGCCGCTGCGCCATCCCGTACCGGTGGCGCGGCAGGTGGCCTCACTGGCGGACGTCGCCCCCGGGCGCGTCGAGTTCGGCGTCGGGATCGGCGGCGAGGACCCGGCGGAGTACCGGATGTGCGGGGTCGACCCGCGCACCCGCGGGGCCCGCGCCGACGAGGCGTTGGCGATCGTGCGGCCGCTGTTGGCGGGGGAGTCCGTCACGTTCGCCGGCCGGCACTTCGCCGTCGACGACGTCGTGTTCCGACCCGCGCCGCGGCTGCCGGTCCCGATCCTGGTCGGCGGCCGGTCGGAGGCGGCCCTGCGCCGGACCGCGCGGTTCGGGGACGGCTGGATCGGGGTGTGGATCTCACCCGAGCGTTTCGCTGCGGGCGTGTCGCGAGTCGCCGAGCTGGCCGAGCAGGAGGGCCGCGCGGACACCCCCTGGCGCCACACCCTGCACGTGTGGTGCGGGATCGGTCCGGACCACGAGCGCGCCCAGGCCCTGCTCGCCGCGGAGATGGAGGCGCTGTACGCGCAGCCGTTCGCCCGGTTCGCGCGGTACTGCCCGGCAGGAACCCCCGAGGACGTCGCGCAGGCGCTCGCCCCGTACGTCGCGGCCGGCTGCCGGGACGTCAACCTCATCGCCGTGGCGCCGGACGACGAGTCGGCGCTCGAGGGCACCCTCGCGGTCCGCACGTTGCTGACCCAGTAGTGTAATGAGTAATATGTTTCGGGTCGTCTAGAGCCGAGACCGACGTCGGCCGGAACGGAGTCGTGGGATGACGTGGGTGCAGTGGGTGCTCGGCATCCTGACCGTGGCAACGGCCGTGGTGGCGGTGGCGTTGGTGTGGCGGACGACGGCGAGCATGGTCGCGACGATCCGGCTGGGTCAGCCGGACTCGTCTCGCACGGGTCCGTTCTGGCCGCGCCTGGGCGTGATGGCCAAAGAGGTGCTCGGCCACACGCGGATGATGAAGTGGTCGCACGTCGGTGTGTTCCACTGGCTGGTCATGGTGGGCTTCGGCGGGCTGATCCTGGCGCTGGTCGAGGCGTTCGTCGAGGTGTGGAACCCGCACTTCCACCTGCCGATCATCGGCGAGTGGGGGCCGTACTCGCTGTGGGTGGAGATCCTCGGCGTCGGGACGATCGTCGGCATCGTGCCGCTGATCATCTACCGGCAGGTGAAGAACCCGCGCCGGCTCGGACGGACCTCGCGGTTCTACGGCTCGAACATGGGCCGGGCGTACTTCGTCGAGTTCGTGGTGTTCCTCGAGGGCGCGGGGATCCTGATCGTGCGCGGCGCCAAGGACGCGCTGGGCTACTTCGACGTCCCGGCCTGGTCCGCGCCGGTCTCGCTGGCGCTGGGGTCGGTGCTGCCGCCGTCGGAGGCGCTGGTCAGCGTGTTCGCCGCGATCAAGGTCCTCTCGGCGATGATCTGGCTGATCGTGCTCGCCGCGAAGCCGACCATGGGTGTGGCCTGGCACCGGTTCACCGCGTTCTTCAACATCTACTTCAAGCGCGAGGCGGACGGGCGCAAGGCGCTGGGCGACGTCAAGCCGATGACCTCGAAGGGGAAGGTGCTCGACCTGGAGGAGGCCGACCCGGACACCGACGTGTTCGGCGTCGGGAAGGTCGAGGACTTCTCCTGGAAGGGCCTGCTGGACTTCACCACCTGCACCGAGTGCGGGCGGTGCCAGTCGCAGTGCCCGGCGTGGAACACCGAGAAGCCGCTGTCGCCGAAGCTGCTGGTCAACGCGCTGCGTGACCACGCCTACGCCAAGGCCCCCTACCTGCTCGCGGGCGGCTCGAAGGACATGACCGGCGACGAGGTCGGGCTGACCGGGGACGACGCCGAGGCTCGCCTGGCGGCGATCCCGGAGGCCGCGGTCAAGGAGGCCGAGCGGCCCCTGGTCGGCGGCGAGGACGTCCTCGGGGTGATCGACCCGGACATCCTGTGGTCCTGCACCACCTGCGGCGCGTGTGTCGAGCAGTGCCCGGTGGACATCGAGCACGTCGACCACATCGTCGACATGCGCCGCTACCAGGTGATGATCGAGACCGAGTTTCCCACCGAGCTGTCCGGGCTGTTCAAGAACCTGGAGAACAAGGGCAACCCCTGGGGGTTCAACCAGAAGGACCGCCTGGCCTGGGCCGAGGAGCTGCCGTTCGAGGTCCCGGTGTTCGACGGCGAGCTGTCCCCAAACACCGAGTACGTCTACTGGGTCGGCTGCGCCGGCGCGTTCGACGACAACGCCAAGAAGACCTCGAAGGCCACCGCGGAGCTGCTGCACCGGGCCGGGGTGAACTACGTCGTGCTCGGTGCCGAGGAGACCTGTACCGGTGACCCGGCGCGGCGCGCGGGCAACGAGTTCCTGTTCCAGATGATGGCCCAGCAGACCGCCGAGATGCTCAACGCGGTGTTCGAGGGCCGCGAGCCCGGCACCCGCAAGATCGTCACGACCTGTCCGCACTGCCTGAACTCGCTGTCGCGGGAGTACCCGCAGCTCAGCCAGGACGGAGACGGTGGGGGCCACTACGAGGTCATCCACCACACCCAGCTGCTGAACAAGCTGGTGCGCACCGGCAAGCTCGTCCCGGTCGCCGACTCCGACAGCGGCCGGAATGTCACCTACCACGACCCCTGCTACCTGGGCCGGCACAACGAGGTCTACGAGGAGCCGCGCGAGCTGGTCTCCGCCGTCGGCACGCTGACCGAGATGCCGCGGCACGCGGACCGCTCGATGTGCTGTGGCGCGGGTGGGGCGCGGATGTGGATGGAGGAGCGGATCGGGCAGCGGATCAACATCACCCGCACCGCGGAGGCCGTCGAGACCCTCGGTGCCGGGGGAGGTGACGGGGCGGCCGGCACCATCGCCGTGGGCTGCCCGTTCTGCCGCACGATGATCGGCGACGGGCTGACCGCCCAGCAGGCGCAGGGCTCCGGGGAGAACATCCAGGTCCGGGACGTGGCGCAGATGCTGCTCGCGTCCGTCCAGCGCGGGGACGCGCAGACTCCCTCCCCGAAGTCGGTGGCGGCGACCGAGGGCGACGTGGAGCAGACCACGGACTCGCCGCTGACCGAGAACACCCCGGCCTCGGCGGCCGACGCGGGCACCGCACCCGCTGACGCCACTCCGGAGGCGGGCTCGGTCACCAAGGAACAGACCGACCCCGCGCCGGCCTCGACCACCGACGGCCCCGACGCCGACCGCTCCGAGGTCACCACGGAGAAGAACGACGAGGCCCTAGCCGGCTCGGCGAAGGACGGCCCGGCCGAGACCGAGGACGGTCCCGCCAAGGACGCGTTGATCTCCGACTCCCCGACCCCGGGCACCGAGGCGCAGCCGGAGACCGACCCGATCACCGGCCACGGCCAGGCCGCCAAGCCGGAGACTAACGGCCACGCCAAGTCCGACTCCACGGCGAAGCCGGACAACAACTAGCGCAACCCCGTCCGGGGTCGTGTCGATGCACACCGCACGCCCCGGACCATGATCCTCCCGAGCGTCACCGCAGCGCCGCACCAGGCACGCTCACGTCACGCTCGCCGGTCCGGCGGAACGGGCCGACCGTCTTGACAGTCCGGCGTGGCTACATGTTGCATGTAACTGCGAGGCTGTCCGGGTGCGTTCCCGAGTTCCGGTCGGCCTTTTTCGCCCCCGGTCGACGGCGCCGTCACGTGTGCCCCGCTGGGATCCCAGCGGCTCGCGCCGGCGAACACGACAGTGACGGGACGGTTCATGCACGCAGGTCAGATCACGCCCACTCCCCGCCTCAGCGCCACGGCGCTCGCGTTCCCCCCGCGCCCGGTGGCGCAGGACATCGCCGCGTTCGCCGAGGCCGGGGTGCCCTCGATCGGGGTCGCGGAGTGGCGGCTCGAGGAGCAGGGCTGGGACTCCGAGCTCGCGGTCCTCAAGGACTCCCCGGTCCCGGTGGCCTACCTCCTCGCCCCGAGCTTCTTCACCCTCGAGGACCCGAGCCGCTGGCCCGCCGAGCGGGAGCGGCTGCTGCGCGTGGCCTCCGCGGCCCGGGACGTCGGGGCGAACCTCGTCTACGGCACCACCGGACCGGCCGGTTCGCTGAGCTTCGAGGCCGCCACCGAGGCGTTCGCCGAGGCCGCCGCCCCGGTGGTCGAGGCCGCCGCCGACCTCGGCGTGACGATCTGCTTCGAGACCACGAACCAGCTGCGTCAGGAGCTGGGGTTCACCTACACGTTCCGGGACCAGGTCGTGGTCTCCGAAGCGAGCGGCATGCCGATCTGCCTCGACCTCGCCTGGACCTGGCGGGAGCGCGGGCTGGTCGAGCTCGTCGCGGCGAACGCCGACCGGATCGCGATGATGCAGGTCAGTGACTACATCCCGCCGTCGACGTCGATGCCGGACCGGGCCGTCCCGGGCGACGGCATCGTGCCGCTGAAGGCCCTGCTCGCCGGGATCCACGCGGCCGGGTTCCGCGGCCTGGTCGACGTCGAGCTGCTGGGTCCCCGGATCGACGCCGAGGGAGCCGTCCCGGCGCTGCGCCGCGGCGTCGCCCGGGTGGCGGAGCTCCTCGCCGCTCGGACCGCGGGGGTGTGACCGATGACCACGGAGCCGACCGACCCCTGGTGGTACGTCCCCGAGCACACCAAGGTGCGCTACGACGAGCGCTGCCACAGCATCCCGAACACTCTGCGCCAGACGGCGGCCCGCCTGCCCGACGCCGAGGCGCTCGTCGCCGAGGACGGCAGGCGCACCTTCGCCGAGCTGGAGGGCGACATGCTCGCGTCGGTCCGCGCGGTGCGGGCGCTGGGCGTGCGGCCCGGGGACCGCGTGGCGTTGTGGGCGCCGAACTGCGGCCGCTGGATCGTCGCCGCGCTCGGCGTGCTCGGGGCCGGCGCGGTCCTGGTCCCGGTGAACACCCGGTTCAAGGGTGAGGAGGCCGCGTACGTGCTGCGCCACAGCGGCGCGACCGCGCTGCTGACCGTCGACGGCTTCCTCGGCGTCGACTACCCGCGCATGCTGCGCGAGGCGGACCCAGAGCTGGCCGTACTGGCCCCCGGGCGCACGGTGCTGCTGTCCGGGCAGGCGGACGACACCCAGCTGAGCTGGGCGGACTTCCTGGCCAGCGGCGCGTCCGTGCCGCTCGCCGAGGCGGAGGCGGCCCTCGACGCCGTCGGGCCGGACGACCTGTCGGACATCATGTTCACCTCGGGGACCACCGGCTACCCGAAGGGCGTGCAGCTCACCCACCGCCAGTCGCTGCGCGCCTACGGGCACTACTCGCTGCTGATGGACTTCCGTCCCGGAGACCGGTACCTGATCATCCCGCCGTTCTTCCACACGTTCGGCTACAAGGCGGGCTGGTTGTCCTGTCTGATCCACGGCACCACGATCATCCCCACCGCCACGTTCGACGTGGCCGACGCGCTCCGCACCATCGACCGCGAGCGGGTGTCCATCCTCTTCGGACCGCCCACGATCTTCCATGAGATCCTCGACTCGCCCGAACGTGCGTCGTTCGACCTCACGTCGCTGCGGATGACCATGATCTCGGCGGCCACCGTGCCGCCCAGCCTCGCGCAGCGGGTGGCGCGCGAGCTGAAGCCGGAGGCGATGCACGGCGGGTACGGGCTCACCGAGGCCAGCTCCTACTCCACCTACGTAGTCCCGACCGACGACTTCGAGGCCGTCACGACGACGGTCGGGCGGCCATCGTGGGGAGTCGAGGCGAAGATCGTCGACGAGCAGGGCCGCGAGGTCGGGACCGGCGTCGAGGGCGAGCTGTTGCTGCGCGGCTTCAACATCACCGCGGGGTACTGGGACGAGCCCGAGCGCACCGCCGAGGTGATCGACGCCGACGGCTGGCTGCGCACCGGTGACGTCGTGACGCGGGACGAGCGGGGCTACATCCGGGTGACCGACCGCAAGAAGGACATGATCATCGTCGGCGGGTTCAACGTGTACCCCGCCGAGGTGGAGCGGATCCTCGTCGCGCACCCGAAGGTCGCCGCGATCGCGGTGGTCGGCGCGCCGGACCCGCGGATGGGGGAGGCGCCCGTCGCGTTCGTCGTGCCCCACCCCGGGTTCGACGCTGCGGAGTTCCGCGCCTGGGCCAAGGAGCACATCGCGAACTTCAAGGTGCCGTCGCGCGTCGAGGTCGTCGCGCAGCTCCCGCGCAACGCCAGCATGAAGGTGCTCAAGAACGAGCTGCGGGCGCGGCTCGCCGAGCCGGTCGCCCCGTGACCGACCTGACCGGGAAGGTCGCCCTGGTCACGGGGGCGGGCAGCGGGATGGGCCGGGCGCAGGCCGTCGCGCTGGCCGCGGCCGGGGCGAAGGTCCTGGTCAACGACCTACCCGGGGGCTCGGCCGAGGCCGTCGCCGCCCAGATCGGGGACGGGGCCGTCGCCGAGCCCTGCTCGGTGGACTCGTTCGCGGCGGGGCAGCGGCTGGTGGACCGCGCCGTGGCGGAGTTCGGCGGCCTGGACATCGTGTGCACCACGGCCGGGACCTACCGGATGGGCCCGCTCGACGAACTGTCCGAACAGGACTGGGACGCCGTCGTCGGGGTCAACCTGACCGGCACGGTCGCACCCATCCGGGCCGCCCTGCCGGTGCTGCGCGAGCGGGGCGGCGGCAGCATCGTGACGATGAGCTCCGACGCCGGCACCGGGGACTTCTTCAACGGCGTGTACGCGGCGACGAAGGAGGGGGTCGTCGGGCTGACCCGGGCGGTGGCCCGCGAGTACGCCCGGTACGGGGTCCGCTGCAACGCGGTGCGGCCGCGCGCCTTCGACACGGGCATGGCGAACGAGGCGTCCTGGCGGGCCATGTACGACTTCGACCGGGCCTTCGGCGGCCCGCCCTGCGGGGTCCACCGGTATAGCCCGCGGGTGGGCACCGCCGCGGAGGTCGCGGCGATCGCGGTGTGGCTCTGCGGTCCGGAGGCCGCCCACGTGAACGGCCGCGTGCTCCAGGCGGGCTGCGGCGAGATCGGTCTCTGGCGCGAGCCGGAGGTCGTGCGCTCGGCGTACCGACCGGCGGGCGTCACCCCGGAGGCCCTGCCGGACATGGCGATGCAGGTCCTCGGCGGCGTGACCGATCACTACCGGAGCCTGCCGGCGGAGGCCTACGCGATCCTCGACGCTCGAGTGGCCCGGCAGCGCGCCAAGACCGGGCCGGTGCCCTGAGCGAGCGCCTTCGCGATCTCCCCCCACCGACCTCGCTGCCGTTCCCGTCTCGGGACGGGCGGCAGCGGCGACTACTCCGCGCCCGCTGTCGGGATCCCGAGCTCGCGCAGCACCTCGGCGGTGTGCTCGCCGACCCCCGGTGCCGCCCGCCGGTACTCCACGGGGGTGCCGGCGAGGCGGAACGGGGCGGCGACCGAGCCGATCCGCTCGCCGCCCGCGCCCTCCAGCCAGACCTCGGGGGAGAGCCCGCGCTCGCGCGCGTACGCGAAGGCCTCGGGCACCGTGTGCGCGATTCCCGCGGGCACCCCGGCCGCCGTCAGCACAGGGAGCCACTCGGCGGCGGGCCGCTCGACCAGCGCGGACTCCAGCTCCGCGCGCAGCGCGTCGCGGTGAGCCACCCGGTCGGCGTTGCGGGCGAAGCGGGGGTCGGCGGCGAGCTCCGGGCGACCGAGCGCCCGGGCGAGCCCGTCGAACTGCCGGTCCGACGCCACCGCGACGGCCACCTCCCGGTCCTGCGTCGCGTACGACGCGTACGGGGCGATGCTCGGGTGCTCGGTGCCCAGCGCCCGCGGCTTGAGCGCGGCGTTGAGATGGTTCCCGGCCTGGTTCGCCAGGCTCGCCAGCAGCGAGCTCATCAGGTCGACCTCCACGAGCTGGCCCCGGCCGGTGACGACCCGGTGCGTCCACGCGCCGAGCACGCCGATCGCCGCGTAGCAGCCGGTCAGGATGTCCACGACCGGGAAGCCGACCTTGACCCAGGGCCCGTCGGTCGGTCCGGTGACCGACAGCAGCCCGCCCACGGCCTGGAGCAGGAAGTCGTTGCCGAGCGCGCCCGGGCCGGCGTCCGGCCCGAAGCCGGAGATCGCGCAGTACACCAGGCCCGGGTTCGCCGCGGACAGGTCCGCGTACCCGAGCCCGAAGGTCTCGGCCACGCCCGGCCGGAAGTTGTGCAGCAGGATGCCGGCCCGCGCGGCGAGCTCGGTCGCCGCCTCGCGCCCCTCGTCGGCCTTGAGGTCGAGCGCGACGCTGCGCTTGTTGCGGTTGGCGGACTGGAAGTACACGCTGCTGCCGTCGCCGACGAACGGCGGGCCCCAGGTCCGGGCGTCGTCGCCGCCGGGCTGCTCCACCTTGACGACGTCCGCGCCCATGTCCGCGAGCATCATCGCCGCGTGCGGCCCGGCCAGCAGCCGGGTGAAGTCGGCGACCAGCACGCCCGCGAGCGGGCCGCTCACGGTGCGGCCCGGAAGGCGATCGTCGCCGTGGCGACCAGCGCGGGGCGTCCGTCCGCGGTCGCGATCTCCCCGCGCGCGACCGCCGAGGTCCGGCCCTGCCGCACCCGGGTGCCGGTCACGTGCACCGGCCCGCCGTCGGTGCCCGCGGCGCGGTGGTACTCCACCGACAGCGACAGCACCTGCGGCACACGGGTTCCCGGGTCGAGCGACGCGACCGCCGCGAGCTGCGCCAACAGGGCGCCCACACCGCCGTGCAGCGTGTACGACCGGTTGCAGAGATCACCGACCCGCGCCAGCCGGAACGCGACCGTGCCGTCCCCGCGGAGGAGTCCGTCGATACCCAGGGTGCGGCTCAGCGCGTCGGCGGGCTCGCCCGCCTCGGGACCCGGCGGGGGTTCCGTGACCCGCAGCGGCGGCCCGCCGGGACGGCGCGCCCACCAGCTGGTGGCGCGCCCGAACGTGCGGCCGGTCCCGTCCCGCAGGTCCGCGATTGCCGCCACGAAGTCGCCCGGCGCCGAGCCCAGGGGGGCGACCGGACCCGGCCGCGCCCCCTCGACGCGGGCGACCGCCTCGACCACGCCGGAGCCCGGAGGTGCCCCGAACAGGTCGAGCGTCAGCGCCGTCGTCGAGAGCCGGACCTGTCGGTCCACGAGCGCGACCGCGGTGCCGGAGGCGGAGTCGGCGACCAGCGCCGCCAGGCCGGGCCCGATCGGGCCGAGCGCGGACTCCCACCTCCCGTCGTGGTCCACAGCGACGTGGACCCCCTCCCCGGACACCCGGCATCGCAGGTCCAGCGTCGCGATGGCGGGAACCTCGGCCAGGTAGGCCGGGGCGGACTCGACCCCGGAGGACACCTCAGCCCCCCATGCCCAGGCCGCCGTCGACGGTGAGCACCGAGCCGGTGCAGTAGCCGCCGTCCGGGCCGAGCAGGAACGCGATCGCCGCGGCCATCTCCGCGGGGTCGCCGCGCCGCCCGAGCGGGATCATCCGCCTGATCGCCTCCTGCGTCTTCTCCGGCATGGACCGGGTCATGTCGGTCTCGAACACTCCCGGGACCACGGTGTTCACCGTGACCCCGGCGCGCGCGACCTCGCGGGCCAGTGAGCGGGTGAGGCCGTGCAGGCCTGCCTTGGCCGCCCCGTAGGCGGCCTCGCTGGGGCTGCCCATCACCGCCGTCACCGAGCTGACATTGACGATGCGCCCGTAGCGCGCCTCGCGCATCGCCGGGATGGCCGCGCGGGAGAGGTGGAAGGCGGCGGACAGGTTGACCGCGAGCGTGCGCTCCCAGTCCTCGGGCGAGGTGTCGGTGCTGCGCGCCTCCAGCAGCAGGCCCGCGTTGTTGACCAGGTGGTCCAGCCTGCCGTACTCCTCGACCACCGAGACGACGAGCTCGGCGCAGGCGGCCGGATCGCCGACGTCCACCTGGCGGGGGACGATCCCGTCGACCTCCTTCGCGAGGGCCTCCGCAGCCGCGGTGTCCCCGCGGTAGACGGCGACGACCCGGCTCCCGCCCTCGGCGAGCCTGCGGGAGAGGGCGGCCCCGATGCCCCGGGTCCCCCCGGTGACGACGGCGACGGGCGTCCCGTCGGGGGCGGCTGCGGTCATGGGGTGGACTCCCTCCGGCCGCGCGGGGCGACCCGGTGCACAACGGCGTAGACCTGCCCAACCTATAACTGGTTCAACTGTTTGTCAGTCGTCGTCCGCGTCACGGGTCGCGACGCCACGGGCCGCGGGAGCGCGAGGTCGTGGGTCAGATGACGCCCTGGGCGCGCAGCTCGGCCGTGTCGACCTCTGCGCCGAGGAGCTCGGCGAGGACCTCGTCGGTGTGCTCGCCCAGCGTGGGCGGGGCGCTGTAGTCCGTGACCGGGGTGCCGGAGAGACGGACGGGGTAGCGCAGCGCCGGGATGGTGCCCGCGACCGGGTGCTCCATGGTCATCTGCAGGCCCCGCTCCCGGACCTGCGGCTCGGCCAGGGCCTCGCCGATGTCGTTGACCGGGGCGACGGGCACGTCCGCGGCGTCGAGCACCGCGATCCAGTGCGCGGCCTCCTTCTGCGCGAAGATCTCCTCCAGGATCGGCAGCAGCTCCTCGCGGTGCTCGATCCGGGCGGCGATGCTGTCGAAGCGCGGGTCCTCGATCAGGCGCGGGTGGCCGATCGCCTCGCAGGCCCGCCCGAACTGCGGGTTCGTGGTGGCCACGATGAAGAACTGCTTGCCGTCCGCGCAGCGGAAGGCCTGCGACGGGATGCCACCGAAGCCGCCGTTGCCCCGCCGGGCCGGGACCGTGCCGTCGACCAGGTAGTTCTCGGCGTAGTGCGAGATGGAGGCGATGCCGCAGTCCAGCAGCGAGATGTCGAGGTACTGGCCCTCACCGGTGGCGTCCCGGTGGCGCAGCGCGGCCAGCAGCGTGGTGCTGGTGCAGTAGCCGGTGAGGATGTCGATCAACGACAGGCCGGACTTCATCGGGCCGGCGCCGGGCTGCCCGTCCGGCACCCCGGAGACGCCCATCATGCCGCTCATGGCCTGGAAGATGCCGTCGTAGCCCGCGCGGTGGCGGTAGGGTCCGGTCTGGCCGAACCCGGTGACCGACGCGTAGACGAGCCGCGGGAAGCGCTCCTTGAGGTCCTCGTAGCCGAGGCCATACTTGGCGAGCACACCCGGCCGGAAGTTCTCGACGAGCACGTCCGACCGCTCGAGCAGGCCGAGGAGGATCTCCTTGCCCTTCTCCGTGGTGAAGTCCAGCGTGACGGACCGCTTGTTGCGGTTGCAGCTGAGGTAGAAGGCGGAGAGCCCGGCCGACCGGTCGTCGCCGAGGAACGGCGGACCGTAGGCCCGCGCGTCGTCCCCCACGCCCGGTCGCTCGATCTTGACGACGTCCGCGCCCAGGTCGCCGAGCATCTGGGTCGCCAGCGGCGCCGCCAGGATCCGGCTCAGGTCCAGGACGCGTACCCCGTCGAGCGCTCCGTGTGCCATCGTCGGCCCTCCCGGCTTCGTTCTGTCGGTCCTGCCCGGTGGGGACCGGACCGAGTGTTCGCGGCCGGTCGGAACCGAGCGCAGAATCAGTATAATCAGCTAGGGGTTCAGATGACAGGATTCTCGTTCCGACCGTCACGCGACAGCCGAGGAGGGCAGCGGATGACCGACACCGTCGTCTGGATCACCGGGGGGACCCGTGGGTTGGGAGCCGGGCTCCTGGAGACCTGCCCGTACCCGGGGGCACGCATCATCAACGCGTCGCGGAGCCCGCGCCCGGAGGTCGAGAACGTCGCCTTCGACCTGGGGGACCCGGCGACCTGGGCGGGTCTGCGCCGCTCCTTCGACGAGGTGCTGTCGACGTTCACCGGCTCGCGCGCCCTGTTCGTGCACAACGCCCTGTTCGACGGCGCCACCGGCTACGCGGGGGAGATGGACCCGGACCTCTACTACCGCGACGTCCTCGGGAACTCGGCGGCGCCGCTGGTCCTGGCGGACTGGTTCCTGCGCGCGGTCCGGCCCGGGTACGAGTCGGGGATCGTGCTGATGTCCTCGGCGGCCGCGCGGATGCCGGTCGAGGGGCACTCGGTGTACGGGGCGGCGAAGGCCGGCGTGGAGCAGTGGGTGCGGGTGGTCCGCCGGGAGCGGGCGCGCCGCGGGACCGGGCCGTGGGTCGTCGCCGTCCGGCCGGGGCTGGTGGACAGCGCCACCACGCGTCGGGAGGCCGAGCCCGACCCCGAGACCTACCCGATGGCCCCACACCTGAAGGCGTCCTTCGCGGCGGGCGAGGCGTTGCCCCCCCAGGACGCGGCCCGTGACATCTGGGCGGCCCTCCCGCCGCCCGCGGACACCTCGGTCCTGCTGTTCGGGGCCGTTCCCTCGAGCGCGCTCGGGGGCTGAGTCCGCGGAGCCTCCCACGAACGGGCCTAGCGGCCGGTCCACTTCGGAGCCCGCTTCTGCAGGAACGCGGCGCGGGCCTCGGCGGCGTCCTCGGTGGCGTTGGCCAGGATCTGGGTGCGGTTCTCCAGGTCCAGTGCGGCCTCCAGGGACGGGGCGTCGACGTTGCGGCGGTAGACCTGCTTGGTCATCTTCTGGCCGAACGGGCTCAGCGCGGCGATGGCGGAGAGGGTCTCGTCCGCCTTCGCGAGCAGGGACTCCGTGTCGTCGGTCAGGGTGGTGACGAGGTGCATCGCGTACGCCTCGGCGGACTCGACGGTGCGGTTGGTGAGCATCCACTCCGCCGCCGGACCCACGCCGATCAGCCGGGGCAGGTGGTAGCTGATGCCGCACTCGCCCGCCGAGAGCCCGATCCGCGGAGCACCGAGGAGGAAGCGCGCCGAGCGCGAGGCGAGCCGGATGTCACTGGCCAGCACCAGCGCCAGGCCTGCCCCCGCCACCGGTCCGTTGACCGCGGTGACGACTGGGCACGGGCAGTTCGCCACGCTGAGGATCATGCGGGCGAAGCGCTCCTGCATGAGGATCGCGTCGGCGTTGCTGCGGTTCTGCTGCCGCTCGTGGGAGGCCTGGATGTCGACGCCCGCGCAGAACCCGCGGCCCTCCCCGGTGATCAGCACGGCGCGGTGGTCAATGGCCGACCCGACCTGCGCGGCGATCTCGTCGACCATCTCGGGGGTCAGGGCGTTGAGCCGTTCGGGACGGTTGAGCCGCAGGACGCGGACACCGTCGGTGCGGTCCTGTACGAGTACCTCGGCCATGGACGGGGGTCCTCCTGGTCGGTCGTGTCGCTCAGCCGACCCGGGCCGGGCCGGTGTCGTCGCTCAGCTCGCGCGCGAGCCGGAACTTCTGGATCTTGCCGGAGGGCGTCAGCGGGAACTCCGAGACGAACCGCCAGGTCCGGGGCACCTTGAACGAGGCGAGCCGCTCGCGGGCGAAGGCCTCGAGCTCCTCGGCGGTGGGCGGGTCGCCGAGCGGCCTCACGAACGCGACGGGCACCTGCCCCCACGTGGGGTCCGACGCCCCGACGACGGCGATCTCGGCGATCCCCGGGTGCTGCGCCAGGGCCGCCTCGACCTCGGCCGGGTAGATGTTCTCGCCGCCGCGGATCACGAGCTCCTTGAGGCGACCGCGCAGGGTGACGATCCCGTCGGCGTCCATCTCCGCGAGGTCGCCGGTGTGCAGCCAGCCCTGCTCGTCGACCAGCACCGAGGGCCCATCGGGTGCCTCGTTCCAGTACCGCCGGATCGTCAGCGGTCCACGCAGCCGCAGCTCGCCCGTGGTACCGGGCGGCACCGGCTCGCCCGTCGCGGGGTCGGTGATCCTGGCCTCGCGGTGCGGGTTGACTCGGCCGATGGTGCCCGCCTTGACCCACGCCTCGTCGCCGACGTGGGTCTGCAGCGCGCTGGGCGCCTCGGACTGGCCGTAGCCGTTGAGGATCTCGGCGTCGAACGCCTGCTCGACCCGCGCGATGAGCTCCGGCGCGACGTCGGAACCGCCGAGCATCATCAGCCGCAGGTGGGGGAGCGGGGGTGGGGTGCCGCCGCAGCGCTCCATGATCGCCACCATCATCGTGGGGACGCCACCGAAGAACGTGACCTGCGCGCGCTCCAGCAGGGACAGCGCCTCGAGCGGCTCGAACGAGGCCATGAGCACGAAGGTCGCGCCGCGCAGCAGCGCCGCCGAACTGGTGCACACCGACCCACCGACGTGGTGGAACGGCAGCGGGGAACACACGACGTCCGTCTCGGTGAGCCCGATGGTCGCGTGGCTGATGGGGCCGATGTTGGCCCCCAGCCGATGGTCGATCAGGGCGCCCTTCGGGACGCCCGTGGTGCCCGAGGTGTACTGGATCCGCAGCGGCGTGTCCGGCGTGACCCCCACGCTCGGCGCCACCGTCCCGGTCAGCTGCGCGACCTCCTCGACCGGCAGCACGGTGCGGTTCCCGTCGAGCTCGCGGGCGGTGCCGAGCAGGTCCCGGCCGCGCCACGGCGGCCCGGCGAGCACGACCCGCGCGCCGGAGTCCGACAGGACGAACGCGGCCTCGGTCGCGGTGAGCGCCGGGTTCATCGGCACCAGGACCATTCCGGCGGTGGCCACGGCGTACTCGGCGACGATCCAGTCCACGGAGTTCGCCGCCCAGAGCGCGACCCGGTCCCCGGGTTCGGCGAGCTCGAGCAACCGGGCGGCGGCGCCGCGGACGCGGCTGTGCAGGGTGGTGAAGTCGAGGCTCCGGAGCTCGCCCCCGTCGTCCCAGACCAGGGCGGTGGCGCGGGCACGACGTTCGGCGACCTCGGCGAACCGGCCTCCGACCGTGGAATCGACGAGCATGGGTGCGACCTCCCGCTGGCTCGGCATTGAGCGGTATCCGGCGGCGGCAACGCCGTCGGGGATCAGTTAACGCTATCGGCTCGATCGTCGCCGCGACAGAGTCGATTGCGGCCGATTCGACGGCCTTTGAGGTTGAATGATCGCTCTGTTAACGTCCGGAGCCTCCAGAGACGACGACGGTCGAGGGGTGGGCGATGGGGACGGACGGCGACGTGGTGCTCACCGAACGGCGGGGCCGCGTCCTGGTGGTGACCCTGAACCGCCCCCACGTGCGCAACGCGGTGAACGAGGCCGCGGCTCACGGGGTCGCCGCCGCGGCGGACCTGCTCGACGCCGACGATGAGCTGCGCGTGGGTGTGCTCACCGGCGCGGGCGGGACCTTCTGCTCCGGCATGGACCTCAAGGCCTTCCTCACCGGCGAGATCCCGCGCATCGAGGGCCGCGGGCTCGCCGGCATCGCGATCACCCCGCCGCGCAAGCCGCTGATCGCGGCCGTCGAGGGCTGGGCGTTGGCGGGCGGGTGCGAGATCGCGCTGGCCTGCGACATGATCGTCGCCGCCCGGGACGCGCGGTTCGGCCTGCCCGAGGTCACCCGCTCGTTGGCGGCGGGCGGCGGCGGGCTGCTGCGGCTGCCCGAGCGGATCCCGGCCAACCTGGCGATGGAGCACATCCTGACCGGAGACCCCTTCGGGGCCGAGGCGGCCGCCGCGTGGGGCCTGGTCAACCGGTTGACCGAACCCGGTGACGCACTGGCGGAGGCGCTCGTGCTCGCCGAGCGGATCGCGGCGAACGGCCCGCTGGCGGTGCAGGCGAGCAAGGACGTGCTGGTGCGCGGCCGGTACTGGTCGCGCGAGGAGCGGTGGGCGAGGCAGGCGGAGTTCACCGAGTCGGTGCTGCACTCCGAGGACGCGAAGGAGGGCGCCCGGGCGTTCGCCGAGCGCCGCACGCCGGTCTGGCGCGGGCGGTGAGCGAGCCCGACCTCGCCGCCCGGATCGCGCGGTTGGAGGCCCGGCAGGAGATCGGGCAGCTGCCCGTGCGGTACGCGTTGGCGGTCGACCGGCGGGACCTGGACGCGTGGACGGAACTGTTCGTCCCGGACGTCGAGCTCGGGCGGCACGGCCGCGGCCGCGAGGCGCTGCGCGACTGGATCGCGCCGCAGGTCGCCACGTTCTACCGCTCGGTCCATCTGATCTGCGGGCACCGCATCGAGCTCGGCCCCGAGCCGGACGCCGCGACCGGCCAGGTCTACTGCCGCGCCGAGCACGAGGTCGGGGACCGCTGGGTCGTCATGGCCATCCGGTACGACGACACCTACCGCCGCCTCGGCGGCGAGTGGCTGTTCGCCCGGCGCCGCGAGACGCACTGGTACGAGGCCGACGTGACCGAGCGCCCGCAGGCCGTCGACTTCGACAGCTGGCACCGGGCGTCGACGCCGCCGCCGCTGCCCGGCCGGGACCCGTCGTTCGCCGCCTTCTGGGCCGGCCGCGACGCGGCGGCGGTGACCGACCGTCCCATCGATCCCATCGATCCCATCGAGCCCCTGGGGGAGCCCCGTGCCTGAGCTCGGCATCTACTTCGACCTGCGCAACCCACAGCGGTGGGCGCAGGACCCCGCGCGGTTGCACGCCTTCACCCTCGAGGCCTGCGAGGAGGCCGAGCGGCTGGGCGTGGGCTCGATCTGGGTCAGCGAGCACCACCTGTTCGACGACGGCTACCTCGCCCAGCCGATCACCTTCGCCGCCGCCATCGCCGCCCGCACCCGCCGCCCGCGGATCGGCACCGCGATCACCATCGCCCCGCTGCACCATCCCGCGGAGCTCGCCGAGCAGTCCGCGCTCGTCGACCTGATCTCCGGCGGGCGCTTCGACCTGGGCATCGGTACCGGCTACCGGGTACCGGAGTTCGCCCTGTTCGACGCCTCGCCCGAGCGCCGCTACGCGCAGACGGACGCCTGCGCGCGCCGGGTGCGGGAGCTCTGGGGGCCCGGCGGGGTCACCCCGCGGCCGGTCCAGGACCCGATGCCGCTGTGGATGGGGTACCAGGGGCCGCAGGGCGCCCGCCGGGCCGGGCTGCTCGGCGAGGGCCTGCTCACCGCGAGCGGCGCCTCCTGGGAGCCCTACCGGCTCGGCCTCGAGGAGGCGGGCCACGACCCGGCGAAGGTCGCCCGGATGGCGGGCGGGATCAACGGCTGGGTGTGCGAGGACCCGGATCGGGACTGGGAGTGGGTGGGCCCGCACGCGGCCTACCAGTTCAACTCCTACCGCAGGCACATGGTGGAGGGCACCGACCAGCGGGTCCCGCGCACGATCGAGCCCGACGAGATGCGCAACCGTGCCCGCTCCGGTCCCCTCGGCTCCTTCCTCTACGACACTCCGGAGGGCGCCGCCGCGCGGATCCGCGAGGACATCGGCGACGCCCCGGTGGAGACCGTCTACTTCTGGGCCTCGATCGGCGGGATGTCCGAGGAGGCCGTGATCGCCAACATCCACACCCTCTGTACCCGCCTCGCCCCGCTGCTGGCCGACCCCGCGGCGGGGTAGCAGGGGCAGGTGTGGCAGGTGTCGACCCTCATCGGCCCTGCCGCCCGTCGCGGAACCGGGCGACCGCCTCCGTGCGGTTCCCCCAAGATCGGGGAGGCATCAGCTATAAGGGGTAGCGATGCCAGAGGTACGGAAGAGGTACGACCGGGAGTTCCGTGACGGGCGGTCCGGATCGTGGAGGAGACGGGCAAAGCCGATCGCCCAGGTCGCCCGGGACCTGGGGGTCAACGAGGGCACGCTGGGCAACTGGATGGCCCGGGCGCGGGAGGCGCGCGAGGGCGCCGAGGGCCTGTCGCGGGGTGACATCGACGAGCTCAAGCGGTTGCGCGCGGAGAACGCCGAGCTGCGGATGGGGCACCGCACCGCGACCAGCCGCACCCTGACCGGAGTCACCGACGAGATCGCCACCCTACGCACCGCCGTCGAAGCCATCGCCGACCGAGTACGCAAGCACGAAGAACATCTGCGACGCCTCGCCGCCCACCAAGACTGACAGCATTAACCGGTCACACACGGGAAGCAAGATCATTAGCCGGATAATGTTCTGACAACGCCGCGGCCGAGGCGTTCTTCTCCGGCCTGGAATGGGAAATGCTGTCCCGCAACGACTTCGACACGGGCCGGGCCCAGGCGCGGCAGCTCGTTCCCGGCCGGGCCGAGCGCGGTCCCGATCACCGGCTCGGCCCTTGGTCGTCGAACAGCGGGTCCGGCCTACACTGTTCCTGGGCCCGGGCATAGGTGGTGAGCAGAGCGGTCCAGCGCACCCCGGGAGGCAGAGACACGTCGGTCATGCCGATGATCATGCATCGCCTCACACGGGGCGCGACATCTCTCGCGAGCGCCTTGCACAGAACGACTACAGCCTCGGTACGACAGCGGAAGATCTTGACGCCGCCCGATTTGGAGACGACGAGCTGCGGCCCTGCGACACCGCGTATTCCGATCTCCGCCTGCGCCGAAGCGGGCCGGAGTCGGTGCGGCTCGATGGCGCCTCGTCCGGGCCGGTCAGCGGCGTCGGGCGGTGATCAGCCATGCCGAGGAGTCGAATAGCACGCCGCTCTCGGTCTGGTGCGCGTCCAGGGTCGCGCGGAGTGTGTCGAATGCGCTGGTTCGGCTGGCGGCGTCCAGGTCATCGGTCAGTCTGTGCACGATGCCCATCCCCCTGATGAGGGCGTACGCGTCGGCGGCGTCGTTTCCGAGCTTCATGGCCTCGTCGACCGATTCGATCTCGACGTCCACCAGCCCGGCCCCGGCCAGCAAGGCCCGGACCCGGCCCGCCTCGGCTAGCCCGAACGGGCCGGGCGCCCCGGGTGGAGGGATGGGTAGGGACCGGCCGGCAGCGAGGGCGTCGCGGATCGCCGACATCCACTCGTTGCGCGCGAGCTCACGCCAGGCGAGCAGGCCCATCCGACCGCCGGGGTGCAGGGACTCGGCGAGGTTGGCGAAGGCGCGGACGGGGTCGGCGAAGAACATCGAGCCAAAGCAGCTCAAGATCACGTCGACGCCGGTGGGTGCGCACGCGTGCACCTGGGCGTCTGCCTGCTCGAACCGGGCGTTGGTGATCCCCGCCGCGGCGGTCAGCTCACGCGCTCGCTCGATCATCCGGCCGGAGAGGTCCACGCCGAGCGCGGTGCCGGTGGGCACGTGTCGTGCCGCCTCTCGGGTCAGCGCGCCGGTGCCGCATCCGACGTCTAGCACGTCGTCGCCGGGGGAGAGCAACCCGGCCGACAGGAGGAGGCCTCGATGACGGCGGGTGGTCTGTTCGTAGTGTTCGGCGTGCTCGGTCCAGTGGTCGCCCTCCGGGCCGTCCCACGCGGCGGCCTGCTCGACGTTGGCGATGAGAGACATGGCAACCTCCTATACTCCAAAGTCCGCCCCGCGCCGCCCATCCCGCTGGTCTCGCCGCGAGGGTCGAGTGATCCGCTACTGGGCCCACGCCGCGATCCGTTCCGCGATCGCCTTGGGGGCCTCGATGTGCAGGAAGTGACCGACGCCGGGGACGACCTCCAGCGCGTGCGGGGCGGCGAACCGATGCCGGTCGTCGACCTGCGGAGGGAGGATGCAGCCGTCGTCGGCACCGTGGAGCTGCAGCAGGGGCACCGCGATCGGCTGAGACAGGCGGCGCGTCGCCCTGAGCATGCCGGGTCGCAGCATCGCCCGGTAGTACTTCGTGGGCGCGGGCATGCTCGCCCGCAAGTGCTCGTGTAGCTCCGCCTGCAGAGCTGGATCGAGCGAGAGGCCGGGCGACCACTGACGCCAGAGGCGGTCAATGAGGGCGAGATCGCGGGCGGTGACCATCCAGCCGCTTCCCGGCAGTTGAAAGAGCCCCATGTACCAGCTCCGGCGTAGCTGAGCGGGGCGCGGCCGGCTCAGGAACGTGAGTGGGTGGGGGATTGCGAGCGTGACCGCGCGTTCGATCCGCTCCGGCGCGGTGACGCAGGCATCGTAGGTGATCGCGGCGCCCCAGTCGTGGCCGATCAACTCCACGGCTCGCCCGGGAGACCAGCGGTCGATCAGCGCGAGCACGTCGCTGGTGAGGGATGCGAAGTCGAACGGTCCCGCGGTCGGGGACGGCGCGTAACCGCGAAGCCAGGGTGCGACGACGTGACGTCCGCGGCGGCCGAGCTCGGCGAGGAAGGGCGTCGCGGTCGGCGGATGGTCCGGGAAGCCGTGCAGGACGAGTGTCGGTTGACCATCGGGATCACCACCCTGCAGCGCGTGGAAGGTGCCGTGTGGCAGGTCGAAGGTGACGTGTTCGAAGCCCACGTGCGTCAGCCTTTTCCAACAGCGGTCGGACGAGAGACGCTGATGCTGGCTTCGGTGTCTCTGGTTTCGGTCACGTGCGTCCCTCAGGCGCCGGGTGTACGGCGGGGTCAGCCGGCTAGCCGGTTGAGCTTGCGGAGTTGTTTGTCGAAGGCGCGCGAGGGCACGATCCGGCGCAGGACGCTGACGCGTCCTGCCATCGAGCCGGCGGTGTACCGGAGCTTGGGCTTGGAGTCGGTGGCGGCCGCGACGATCACCTTCGCGACAACGTCCGGGTCGTCGGCGTTGCGCACGGCCGTGGCCAGCACGTCTCGGGAGACCTCCCGCTGCGCGGCGTAGACCGGCAGGGGCGAGTCGGGTGCCAGGCTGCTCGCCTCGAAACTCGTGCTTGTGTAGGCCGGCTCGACCAGCAGCATCCGGACGCCGTGCTCGCGAAGCTCGTGGTCGGCGGACTCGGAGTAGCCCTCGACCGCATGCTTGGTGGCGGCGTAGACGGCCATGAAGGGGGCCGGGATCAGACCGAGTACCGAGGAGACGTTGACCATGCGGCCACTGCCCTGGGCGCGCATGTGGGGCAGCACTGCGTTGGTCATCCGAATCAGGCCGAAGACGTTGATGTCGAAAACCTCCTTGGCCTGGTCGATCGAGCTCTCCTCGCCGGCGCCGACCGCGCCCACGCCTGCGTTGTTGACCAGGACGTCGATCCGACCGAACCGCTCGATCACCTCCTCGACCAGGGAGCGGACCGACTCGTCGCTGGCCACGTCGAGATCGAGGAACGTCACCCCGGCGAGCGGCCCGGCGTTCGCCGCGTTGCGGCTCGTGCCGACCACCGCGAAGCCGGCGCCCACGAGGGCGAGCGCTGCCGCCCGCCCGATCCCGGAGGAGGCGCCCGTCACGAGGGCCACTGGGCGAGCTGTCTGCATGGTGGTTCCTTCGGCTGTGGGCATGACTTTGTCGTGCGCTGTGCGGGGTCGCCTGTGCTCAGGTCGACACGGTCCGCACCGGGTTGGTCTGCGTCCGGAAGGACGAAGGCCACGAGGTCGCGCAGAGGTCTTGGGGGATGGAGGGGCTTCGGGCCCGACGTGGCGCTGCGGCCAGACGATGGGCAAGATCGAGTGATCCGACGATCAATGGGCTGGCATTGGCTCGGTGTGGCCGTTGAGAGCCTTCTCGACGTCAGCGGGGACTAGATACTGGTTGTTGAGCGCGATGGCGGCGGCGGACCCGGCGGCCGCGGCGTTGATCAGCTGGGCGGTGTGGTCGGCGACGTTGCCGGGCGCCCACACGCCGTCGATGCTGGTGCGACCGGTGCGATCGGTGGCGACCCAGCCCTCGTCGTTGAGTTCGCAGCCCAGGCCGGTCAGCAGCTCGTCGGACGGTACGAAGCGTGGTCCGACGAACAGCGCCGTGCGGCTGACCGTCGGGCCCTCGGCGAGCTCGACACCGCGGACGCCGGTCTCGTCGGACACGATCCGCGTCACTTCGCCGTCGACGATCCGCACGCCGCGAGCGACCAACGGCTCCCGCTCGTGGTCCTCCAGGTCGATCCGGTGGGGAAAGAACACCACGTCCTCAGACCACTGCCGGATCAGCTGCGCCTGGCGCAGGGCGAACGCGCGGTCCTCGCCCGCGATCACTCCCAGCGCGGTGTCGCGTACCTCGTAGCCGTGGCAGTACGGGCAAACGTGCACATCCTGGCCCCACCGCGGGCGCAGGCCCGGGATCTCCGGGAGCTCATCGCGAAGCCCCGTGGCCACCACCACCGCGCGTGCGCCCAGTCGCCCGCCCTCGGCCAGGCGCACGGCGAACCGGGCCCCATCGAGCCGGTCGATGCCGACCGCTCGGCCCGCCAGCAGCTCCCCGCCGTAGCCGACGACCTCGCGCCTGGCCGTGGACAGCAGCTCGGCCGGGTCCATTCCGTCGCGGGACAAGAAGCCGTGCAGGTGCGCCGCCGGGGCGTTGCGCGGTTCGCCGGCATCGACGACCACCACCCGCCGTCGGGACCGCCCCAACATCATCGCCGCGGACAACCCGGCCACCCCGCCGCCGACCACCACCACGTCGTACTCCGCCATGACTCACCCTCCCGCACGCTCACCCGACACAACCTCTAGAGGAAAGTTCTAGCACAGCTACCGAGGATTGTTCTACCCCGGGTAGGATGGACCGCGATGACCAGGACCCCCACCACCAGCACGGGCCATCGGGCCAGGCCCGGCTCGCGCCGCGAGGACATCGCGGCCGCCGCGATCGAGCTGTTCCTCGACCGGGGTGTCGCGGCCACCCGGATGGAAGACATCCTGGCCGCGGCCGGGGTGAGCGTGGGCAGCTTCTACCACCACTTCCGCAACAAGCTCAGCCTGGCCGCCACGGTCTATCTGGAACACCTGCAGCGCTTCCAGCGCGACCTGCTCGTCGAGCTCGACCGCCACGCGCGCACCGAGGACGCCGTCCGCGGGCTGGTGCTGGCCTACCTACGGTGGGCCGGGGCCGATCCGCGCGCTATGCGCTACCTGGCGCTGTGCCGCGAGCCCAACGTCGCCGAGATCTCCGAAGGCGAAGAAGCTCGGCTCAAGCAGAGCTTTTACGGTCGGCTCGCCGGCTGGCTCGACGAACGCGCCGCGACTGGGGAGCTACGAGCGCTGCCGCACGAGCACAGCTGTGCGCTATGGCTCGGACCCGCCGAGCAGCTCGTCCGGGCCGCCATCGACCCCTCCGGGTATTCCGCCACACCGGACCCCGACACCCTGGGCGCACACCTCGCCCACGCCGAACGAGTCCTCGCCGACGCCGCCTGGGAAGCCCTTCGACGCCCCGCCCTGGGCGACGATGCCGATCAAGCGCCCTAGGCGGACCCGGCCCAGGTCGGGACGTAGGTCTCAGGTCGGGGACCCACAGCTGGTTCGGTGCCTCGTCCCGTGAGGGGCGATCCAGCAGGTCGGGGTGTCCAGTGGCGGTGGGATCGGTCCCGGTGGTGCGGGGCCTCGTTCGCCCGCCGCACGCTGTCCATCCCGATCCGCGCATGAGTCGGGCGACACGATCCCGGCCTAGATCGAGACCGGCCCGGCCGGCAGGCTTCCAGAGGGTCTGCGGCTTCGTTGACCCGGTAGTCGTCCTCCCACAACGTGACCAGCCTCGGCCGCCCCGAGCGGTTCGCCCTCGACCCTCCCCACCCGTGTCGATCGATCGTGAAGTGTCACGAAGGACGAGCGTGACGGTCCCGTCCGGTCTCCACCGACCCCAGTCGTCCGGTGCAGTCCCGGAACCCGCCGTGTCGTCGTCGCACAGCAGTCGGATGCCGAAGGCCCGCGCGTCGGCGCCGCCGACGATGGACCCCGTGGTCGACCGGCTGCGTTCGGCGGTCCCGCCGCAGGTCGGGGCGAGCAGGCCGAGGCAGCGGCCGAGGTGCTCGACGGCCTTCGCCGCCTCGTTGTCCCTCCCGTGCACGACGGCGTCGTGCCGGAGATCGGCGGCCTGCTTCCACAGCGTCGCGAGACGCTGCTCCCCATCATCGGTCCCCGCCTCGGGGTCCGGTCACCCGCCCACCGCGACGGTCTGGGATCGGGTCGCGCCCCAGTTGTGCAGCACGGCGGTGTGCAGCCCGCCCATGCCGCCCGCGGTGAGCACCAGCACGTCCGACGGCTCGGGGGTCAGCGGCACCCGCCCGTCGGCCCGGACCCGGCCCGCCCGCTCGATCAGTGGCCGGTGCGGCTCCGGAAACCAGTCCAGCGGCAGGGTCGCGTACTCCCACAGGGCGGCCGCGAGCTCCGCGGCGTCGGTGAACCGGCGCCCGATGATCTCCGCCCACACCGGGTTGAAGGCCACCAGCACCTCGGAGAACACCGAGCCCGTGAGGAACCCGTTGGCGCCCATGTACGGCAGGGACTTGCCGACGAACTCGACCATCTCCGCGGGCGTGGCCGCGGTGAGGTCGCAGATGTTGACCGTGCCCATCGCCCCGAACGCCGTGACGGCGTCCCCGGGCATCCCGCGACGGGTGGCGAGCGCGGGCCAGGGGGAGCGCTCCTCCCACTCGCCGAACACGATCCCGGACACCCGTCCCGGCGTGCCGAAGGTGCTCTGTGAGGTCTGCCCGATCACCTGGCCCGCCACGTTGCGCATGACCAGGCGCAGCGCGCGCCCGATCGACGGTGCCCCGCCGACCGCGCCGCCGAGGCAGCCCGCGCCGAACGCGATGTCGAGGGCGTGCCGCTGCGGTCCGTTGACGACCAGCGCGGGCACCACCGAGCCGGTGGTGGCGTTGAGCCCGTGCAGGTCGAAGGCCGGGGCGGACATCGCCCGCAGCGCGCTGACCAGCAGCGGCAGCGACCCCGCCGGGGCGCCGGTCATCACGGCGTTGGCCGCCACCCGGCCCACCGTCACCGGTGCGCCCGACGGCGGCAGCTCGGCCACCACCTCGTCCGGGTCCGCGCCGGTGGCGGCCAGGAACGTCGCCACCCGCTCCTCGGTCGGGGGCAGCAGCGGCAGCCCGTCGGACCATCCCTCGCGCTGGGCGAACTCGTGGAACTCATGCGGGTCTGCGGGGATCCGGGTCAGCTCGGAGACGGCCACCTCAGGCCACCGCCGCCACGGTCGACACGCCCAGGCGCTCGAGCAGGCCGGGCAGCAGGTCGCGGGCGATCGCCCGGACCTCGTCCTCGGGCCGGACGTCGAGCGGGTAGGGCAGCACGTGCAGGCGCAGCCCGGAGCGCCCGTAGTGGGCGGCGAGGGTGTGCGCGAGCTGCTCGAAGTGGGCGGTGCTCACCGCGACGGTGGGCAGCCCGGTGCCGAGCGCGGCCACGGCGTCCTTGATCGTCCAGGACGTGCAGGAGCCGCAGTTGGCGAGCCCGGAGACCGCGACGTCGATCCCGTCGAGGAACGCCGCGAACTCCTCGGCCTGCCGGGCCCCCTCCGCTCGGTCCGAACCCTGCGCCCGCCGCCAGGTGACGACCTCGGCGCCGGCGGCGCGCAGTGGCCCGGTCCACTCGTCCACCACCCAGTCCCAGGAGCGCCACAGCACATCGACCCGGAACCCGATCCGCTTGCCCGCCAGAGACCCCGCGTCGGGGCCGGGGCTCGGGTCATCGACGGCGGCGGCCGCGGTCGGGTCGACGACGGTGAGCCACCCGTCGGCGGGGACCGGGGTGGCTGCGTCCCCCGCCTGCTCGGCGCGCGGGTCGTCCACGACCACCCGGTATCCGCCGGGTGCCTTGCGGTGCAGGGCCGACTCGGCCATGGCCCGCAGCGGTTCGGGCGGGAGCACGCAGTCCGCGCAGCCCGCCGACTCGAGGCTCAGCTCGAGGACGACGGTCTGGTGGCGGACGTCGACCGAGGCGAGGCGCAGGTCGGCACCGTCCCCGCCGACCGCCTCCCGCAGCTCGGCCGCCGCGGCGGCGATCCGTGTGATGTCCATCGTTACGTTTTACATGTAGATGCTAGGGTTCGGCCATGGGTGGTTCGGTGGACGGTGCGCGGCTCGCCCCGGTGGAGGCGGGTGACCTGCTGCTCTCGCGGGTGGTCGACAGGCTTCGCGAGGCGATCCTGCGCGGCGACTTCGCGCCGGGGGACAAGCTGAGCGTGCCCGATCTCGCACGCACGCTGCAGACCAGTCGCACTCCGGTGCGCGAGGCGCTCTACGCGCTGGAGCGCTCCGGCCTGGTCGTGATGCGGCCGCGGCGGGGGGCCGTAGTGTTCGGCGGCGGGCCCACCGAGCTGCGCCACCTCTTCGAGGTCCGCGAGGGGCTCGACGGGATGGCCGCCCGGCTCGCGGCCGAGCGGATGACCGAGGCCGAGCGGGCCGCCCTGCGGGAGGTCTGGCAGCGCCACGACGCCGCACTGGCGGCCCGGGACCTGGCCGAGCACGTGACCCTCGACGTCCGGTTCCACGACCTGGTCCGGGACGGGGCGCACAATCCCGTGCTGAGCGAGAGCCTGGCCCGGCTGCGCGACCAGATGACCTTGATCGTCCGGTCGTGGTCGGGGAGCCCCGGCGCGCTCGGCCGGCGGACCCGGGCCGATCACCGGGCGCTGGCCGAGGCGGTGCTGGCCGGAGACGCGGAGCACAGCGAGGCCACCGCCCGCGAGCATGTCCGCAACGTCGCCGCCTTCGTGCTGCGCACCGAGCTGCCCGGCGCTGCGGCACCCTCCGCGTCCGCCTGACCTTCACCTTGGGAGGACCTTCATGACGGACTCGCTGCCGTTGGCCGGGCTGCGCGTGCTCGAGCTCGCGACGCTCTACGCCGCGCCGCTCGCCGGCACCATGCTGGCGGACTTCGGCGCCGACGTGCTCAAGGTCGAGCCGCCGACGGGCGACCTCTTCCGCGACACCCCGATGTGGCCGCTGGTCGCCCGCGGCAAGCGCTCGGTCCGGATCGACGTCCGGGAGGCTGCGGGTCAGCAGACCGTGCGGGAGCTGGCCCGCGACGTCGACGTGCTGGTGGAGAACGTGCCCGCGAAGGTCATGCGCCGCTGGGGACTGTCCTACGAGGACCTGCACCGGGAGAACCCGGACCTGATCGTGGTGAGCGTGAGCTGCTTCGGGGCCGGCGGCCCGCACGCGGACCGGCCCGGCTCGGGAACACTCGCCGAGTCGTTCGGCGGACTCACCCACCTCACCGGGGAGCCGGACGGGCCGCCGATGCTGCCGTCGATCCCCCTCGGGGACGCGGTCAACGCGATGTCCGCGGTGATCGGGATCCTTGTCGCGAGCCGGGCCAAGGACCACGGGGTGGCCCGCGGCCAGCACGTCGACCTGGCGATGTACGAGCCGATCCTGCAGCTGGTCGGGCCCGCCGTGGGCGCCTACGTGCCCGGTGGTCCGGCGCCGCGGCGCACCGGCAGCAGGCTGGCCGCCCCGGTCTCCGTGCGGAACGTCTTCGCCACCGCGGACGGCGGCTGGGTCACGATCTCGTGCAGCACCGAGCGGCACCACCGCGAGCTGGTCGAGACCGTCGGCGGGACCGCGGACACCCCGCTGCCCGAGGCGGACCGGCTGACCGCCGAGTGGATCGCGGCCCGGGGGACCGGGGAGGTCGTCGACATGCTCGTGGCCAAGCGGATCCCCGGCGTGCCGGTCAACGACCTCGCGGCGCTGGCCGCGGACGAACACGTGCGGGCGCGCGGCAGCCTGGTCGAGATCGGCTCCGGCTACGGGGTGGCGCCGGTGCCGCGGCTGTCCGAGACCCCGGGGCGGGTCCGCTCGGCGGGCCCCGGGCTCGGCGAGCACGACGAGGAGGTCCTCGGCGCCCGCGTGGGCTGAGGGCGCGGGGACGGCTCAGGCGTGCGCGGCGAGCTGCTCTCGGGCGAGCTCGGCGAAGCGGGGGACCCGCTCGCGCAGGTGGTCGAAGTCGACCGCGGTGTCGCCCATCCGGCCCTCGGTGTAGCGGCGCAGCATCCCCTCGGCGATGACGGCGGTGCGCCACAGCGACAGCGCGCGGTAGTAGGGGAGGTCGGACACGTCTCGCCCGCTGCGGGCGGCGTACCGCTCCACCAGTGCGGCCCGGGAGGGGAACCCGCCGGCGCGGGTCGGGGGGTCGGCCATCCAGACCGTTCGGCCACCCTCGTCGGGTTCCTCCCAGTTGCCGAGCAGGAAGGCCAGGTCGGCCAGCGGCTCGCCGTGTGTGGCGAGCTCCCAGTCGAGGACGGCGAGGATCCGCCCGGCACCGTCCACCATCACGTTGCCGAGCCGGTAGTCCCCGTGCACCAGCCCGGGTGCCGCGGCCTGCGGCCGGCCGCGTTCGAGCCGCTCCCGCACCTCGTCGACGATGGCCAGCGGCCGGGTGCGGGTGCGCTCCCAGAGCGTGCCCATCCGGCGCAGCTGCCGCGTCGCGTAGGACTCCGGGCGCAGCAGCTCCCCGAGCCCGACGGCGTGCACGTCCACCGCGTGCAGCGCCACCAGGACGTCGACGAGCTGCTCGGCGGCGGTAATCCGGGCGGGTCCGGCGAGCACCGCGTCGGCGTCGGCCGGGGTCTCGACGACGTGGCCGTCGACCCAGCCCGACACCCCGAACGGGACGCCCAGGACCTCGTCGTGCGTGCACACCCCGAGCAGCGGCGCGACGGGCACGCCGGCCCCGGCGAGGGCCCCGGCGATCCGGTGCTCGCGCACCACGTCGTGGATGCCCGCGGCCCCCTCGGGCGGCCTGCGGAGCACGAACCGGCGACCCGCCGCGTCCGTCACGCGGTAGGTGAGGTTGGAGTGCCCGCCGCTGAGCAGGTCGAGGGTGAGCGGCGGGGTGATCGAGGGATCGGCGGCGGTGAACCACGCCGCCAGGGCCCGGTCGTCCATCTCAGTCCTCCTGGCCGACCGGAACCCCGTCGCGCATGAGGTCGTGGTACTCGCAGTGCCCCTCTCCGGTCCGGCCGTCCTGCCAGGTCCAGGTGGTGGGGGACTTGACGATTCGCAGCAGCGTCGGGTCGCCCTGGGCGTCACGGCCGCGGTGGCGGACGGGCAGCCAGTTCTGCGGGACGCCGTGCGCCCGCCAGGTGCGCTCCCCGCTGCGGATCTCCAGGCCGACCTTCTGCAGCGGGTACCAGGGCTCGCCGCCGTAGGTGCTGTCCAGGACGAAGTCGTCGACGAGGTGGAACCGGCCCTCGTCCCACACGAAACCGCTGCGCGTGCGCTTGGTCGGGCCGACCGCCCGGACCAGCATGAACCCGGTGTCGTCGGTGACCGAGCAGATCAGCCAGCGCAGCCAGATCTTCGCGTGCCAGTTCCGCGGGCCCCACGAGTGGTCCTTCCCGCCCCGGCCGTCGATCTCAAAGGTCGTCTCGCCGATCCTGATCCGACCGGACGTGCGGGCTAGGTGCTGGTAGTGGAAATCCGCCTGGCCGGGCAGGAAGATCTTGTCGATGTGGTCCTGGTCGAAGCCCATCACCGACTCCAGGCCCTCGGACACCGAGGTCAGCTCCACGTCGCAGTGCGCGCGGCGGGCGGTCTTGAAGGCCGTGCCGGGCTCGGTGAGCGACCACGGGTCGTCGAGCAGCAGGACCTCGCCGGAGTAGCGCAGCGTGCTCCGCCGCCAGGGCTCGTCGACGACCCACTCCAGACCGCCCGCGCCGAGCCCGTTCGCGCTGATCTCGGCCCGCTCGAAGAAGAAGGCCACCCGGCCGTCGGGAAGGTAGACGCAGGCGGACATCTCGGCGTGCCGTTCGTTGGGCCGACAGCCCAGCCGGAACCAGCCGCCGACGCCGGTGCGGGAGTCCCACACGTCGACGTAGCGGCTCTCGTTCCAGTTCTCCGCGGGGCCGGTCTCGTGCAGGTGCTCGTCGGGATCGGTGAGCAGGTGTCCCATGGGGTCTCCTCAGAAGACGCCGAAGCCGCCGTCGATGCGGAAGGTGTCCCCGGTGTGGAAGGACGAGAGGGGGCTGGCGAGGTAGATCGCGATGCCCGCCCAGTCCTCCGGCTCGCCCCAGCGCCGCACCGGGATCCGGGACTTGATCCGGTCCGAGACGGCGGGGTTCTCGAGCCAGGCGTCGAACAGCGGGGAGCGGGTCCACCCGGGCAGCAGGGTGTTGGACCGGATCCCGTACTTGCCGAACTCCACGGCGAGCGAGCGGGACAGCGCGGTCAAGCCGCCCTTGGCGGCGGCGTAGGCCTCCTCGCGCGGCGCACCGAAGATCGCCGCCAGGCTGGCGGTGAGCACGATGCTGCCGCCGGTGCCCTGCGCCTTGAGCAGGCGGGCCGCCTCACGGGTGGTGAGGTAGGCGCCGTCGAGGTCGACGCGCATCAGGGCCCGCCAGTCCTCCAGGGTGGACTCCAGGTAGGGCGGGTTGTCCATGGCGCCCGCGAGCGCGGCGTTGGCGAAGCAGGAGTCCAACCTGCCGAACTCCGCCTCCAGCCGGGCGAAACCCTCAACGACCTGCTCCTCCTCGGCCACGTCCACCCGGTGCGCCACCACCCGGTGGCCGTGCGCCTCCAGCTGCGCCACGGCCGCCGCGTTCTTCTCCGGGTTGCGCCCCCACAGGCACACGTCCGCGCCCGCGCGGGCCAGTCCGTCCGCCATGCCGAGCCCGATGCCGGAGTTCCCTCCCGTGACGAGCGCGACGTGTCCGGTCAGGTCCATGGGGTGGCGGTAAGAGTCAGACGTCACAATTAATCATTAACATTCTCTATCTATTTCGGCAAGGGTCTCGGACTCGACACCTCGTGCCCGTCGCCCCCCGCCGGGTGCTCGCCGGCGGGTGGGTCGGGCCCCGCTCGGCGATCGCGGGCGCCCGCGGCGTCAGGCCGACTCCTCGTGCAGTCGGCCGGCCCGGGTGGTCACTCGACGGGCCAGGCTCTCGACCGCTGCCCACAGCTGCTCGCGGGTGTGGGCGAAGTTGTGCATGTGCGCCATCCGCGGCACCACCTCCACCTGCACGTCCGGGCTGGAGCGGTACGCGGTCGGCTCGGCCGCGGGGTCGGGGACGACATCGCGCTCACCGCAGGCCACCAGGACGGGGACGTCGACGGCCGCGGCCTCGTCGGCCACCGCTCCTGGTGTCATCATCGTGATCGCGCACGCCGGCGCCGTGGCGCTGCCCCACGGCGTGCGCTCGTCCCCGCGGACCAGCCCGGTGTAGGGCCTGAACGACTCGATGTCGGGGTCGACCAGCACGGGCTCCTCGTCCGGCCAGTGGAAGCAGTAGCGGGACTGCTCCGGTTCGGGCCCGATCTTGCCCAGCACGGTGGCCGCGAGCGCTATCGCAGCGTGAAGCCTTCGTAGCCGTTCGCGGCGACCCGGTCCGCCGCGCTCGTGTAACGGGCCATGCCACCGACGTAGGGCAGGAAGACCCGCTCCCCGCCGGGCGTCACCTGCACCATGTAGTTCGGGACCTGCCTGCGCAGCAACGGTTCCGCCATCTCCGCGACGTGCGCGGTCCACTCCGCGGCGGCCTCCGGGGTGGCCTCCACCGTCCGCAGGCCACGGGCGTCGAGGTGGGCGATGCAGTCGCCGATCCAGTCCATGGCGTACTCGTTCTGCACGAACAGGTTGGCCAGGACCGACGGGCTGCCGACCCCGGTCGGGGTGAACAGGTTCGGGAAGCCGGGGGTCATGAGCCCGAGCAGGGTCCGTGGCCCCTCGGCCCAGCCGTCGGTGGGGGACGCGCCGTGCTCGTTCCGCACGCCGACGGAGTCGACCGCCCCCCGAAAGGCGTGGAACCCCAGGGCGAAGACCACGAGATCGAGCCCGTGATGTCCCTGCTCGGTGCGGATCCCGGTCTCGGTGAACTCGACGATCGGGTCCTCGGTCACGTCGACGAGCGTGACGTGGTCCCGGGCGAAGGTCTGGTAGTAGCCGGTGTCCAGGGCCAGTCGCCGGGTGCCGATCGGGTAGCGGTCCGGCACGAGCCTGCGGGCGGTGTCGGGGTCCTCGACGAGCAGACGCACCTTCTCGCGCACGAACTCCGCCACGACGTCGTTGGCCGCGCGGTCGACCGCCTGGTCGGTGAACAGGAACACCATGCCCTGGCCGCCCTCCTCCCACTGGCGCTCCAGGAGCGCGCGCCGCGCGGCCGCGTCGTAGTCGCCGGTGGGACGGGTGGCGACCGGGATGGTGCTGCCGCCGGGGGTGTGCCGGGTCAGGTGCTCGCGCTCGGCGGCGAGGTCAGCGCCGATCCGGCGGACCAGGCCCGCGTCGAGTCCGCGGTTACGGGCGGGCACGACGTAGTTCGGCGTCCGCTGGAACACGACGAGCTCGCGCGCCTCCTGCGCGAGCACCGGGATCGCCTGCACTCCGGACGATCCGGTGCCGATGACGCCGATCCGCCGGTCCGCCAGTGCGACCTCGCGCTCCGGCCAGTGGCTGGTGCGGACCCACTCGCCGCGGAACCTCTCGAGCCCGGGGAAGTCCGGGGTGCGTGCCGCCGACAGCTGGCCGGTGGCGAGCACCAGGAACCGGCACCGCACGGACGATCCGGTGCTGGTGGAGACGTGGTAGCGGGCGATCTCCGGGTCCCACTGCGCGCCGGTCACCCAGGTGTGGAAGCGGAACAGTCCGCGCAGGTCCAGGGTGTCCGCGACGAAGTTCAGGTAGGCCTCGAGCTCGGGCTGCGCCGCGAACCGCTCCGACCACGTCCACTTCTCCCAGAGCTCCGAGGAGAAGTGGTAGCAGTAGTCCGTGCTGTCCACGTCCACCCGGGCACCGGGATAGCGGTTGTGCCGCCAGACCCCGCCGACCCCGCCGGCGCCCTCGATCCCGAGCACCGACAGGCCCTGCTCGCGGAACCGGTGGACGCCGTAGAGCCCGCCGATCCCGGCACCGACCACCAGCACGTCGGTCTCGATGCTGACGTCGGTCACCGGGCCACCTTCGCCGCGTAGTCCCGGCCCGCGGCCTCGATGGACTCCCGCTGCTCCCGCAGCCGCTCCTCGCGGGTGGCGACCACCCGCTCGCGGGACCGGTCCAAGGCATCCCACGAGCCCTGGAAGTGCGGCATCACCTCGCGGGAGAACAGCTCCAGCCCACGGTGCAGCGCCTCCGGGGTGGTCCAGTCGGTGCCGAGGTAGAGCAGCGCGCTGCCGAACCCGCCGGTCTCGGCCTGCAGCGCCTCGATCATGGCGATCGCGTCGTCGGGGGTGCCGATGCAGGCGATCCGGGTGCCGCCGAAGCCGTCGACCAGCTCGTCGATCGTCGGGGGCGCGGTGGGGGCGGGATCGTCCGGGTCCGCCTCCATCCACTTCAACGTCCGTTCGGAGACCTGCGCGGAGTGTGCCGCGAACCCCGGCAGCCCGACGGCGACCTCCCGTCGTGCCTGGTCGCGGGTCTCGGCCACGTGGACCATCGTCACGATCCGCCAGTTCCGCCGGTCCACGGTCTGTCCGTGGGCGGCGGCCTGCTCCTCGACCACGCCCCAGTGCCGCCCCAACGCGGCGTACCCGGTCGCGCTCGTCGCGCTGAGCGAGAGCAGCCCGGCCCCGTAGCGCCCGGCCAGGCTCGGCCCGAAAGGCGACTCCATCGCCGTGAATGCGATCGGCAGCTCAGAAGAGTACGGCGCGAGCTGCAGCGCCGCGTCCCGCAGCTCGAACCAGTCGGTCTTGACCGTGAGCGGTTCGGGCGAGGTCAGCAGGTGGTGCACGGCCTCCCAGCTTTCCAGCATCCGGCGGCGGGTCTCGCCCCACGGCACGCCGATCATCGCGGCGTCGGTGGGCAGCGACCCGGGGCCGACGCCGAGCATCGACCGCCCCATCGACAGGTGGTCCAACAGCACGGCGCGCTCGGCCACGTGGAAGGGATGGTGGTAGGGCAACGACACCACGCCGGAGCCGAGCCGGATCCGGGTCGTGCGCTGCGCGGCCGCGGCGAGGAACACCTCGGTCGGCCCGACGATCTCAGAGCCCCCGGAGTGGTGCTCGCCGACCCACGCCTCCTCGAACCCGAGTGTCTCGGCGTAGGCGATCAGCTCGAGATCGCGCTGCAGGGAGCGGGTGGGGCTGCTCCGGACCTTGTGCATGGGCGGCACGAACAGGCCGAACCCGAGGCCGGGGGTGCGGGGTACGGGCATCAGGACTCCTCGGACTCGTCGGACCAGAACACCGACGGGACACCGCCGACCTCGCCGTGCGACAGCCCGCGGATGCCGGTCGGCTGCTGGCGCTTGCCGAGGTCCTCGGCGAAGGCGTCCGCGACGGCCTCGGCGGGCCAGGACTCGCGGGTGCTCAGTGGGAGCAGCACGCAGGGATGGGTCATCAGCGCGAGCTGGGTGCCCTCGATGCGGACGAGCTGGCCGGTCACGTCGGCGGCCCGGTCGGACAGCAGGAAGGCGACCGTGCCCGCGTTGGACTCGGCCTCGGGCTGGGTGCCCGGGTAGCTCGGGTGGCCATGGCTGGTCAGGTACTCGGCGGTGATGTCCGACATCCGCGTCCTGGCCTGCGGGGACACCGCGTTGACCCGCACGCCGTAGCCCGCGAGCTCCTGTGCCCAGGTGTAGGTCGCCGAGGCCACCGCGCCCTTGGTCGCGGCGTAGCCGCTCATCATCGGGATGCCGGCGTGGGCACCGGAGGTGACGTTGACGATCGCGCCGGATCCCTGCTCCCGCATCCGCTTCGCGGCGGCGCTCGCGCACAGGAAGGTCCCGACGACGTTGGTCTCCAGCAACAGCTGCAGCTCCTCGGGATCCAGCTCGAGGAGTGTGTTCATCCGGAACACGCCGGCGTTGTTGACCAGCCCGTCGATCCGGCCGTACTCGGCGACCGTGCGCTCCACCAGTCGTTCGACGTCGGTGGAGCGCCGGACATCGGCCTGCGCGGCCACGGCGGTGCCCCCGGCCGAGCTGATCGCCGCCGCGGTCTCCTCGGCGACCGTGGCGTCGAGGTCGTTGACCACCACGGACGCGCCCTGCCGGGCGCACTCCGTGGCGTAGGCGGCGCCCAGGCCGCGACCCGCGCCGGTCACCAGGATCGTCTTTCCTGCGAGCATGGAAGCTCCTCCGCCATCGTCGTCGAGTACGGGAGGTCGAGGCGAACCGGTCGATCCGGTAGCCCTTTTGCTGGCCTAACAGCGCGAGGAGACATGGGTCAACCGTCGGGCGTTCCGCGCCTGGTCAGCGCGTGGCGACATGCCCTTCGACGTGCGCCGTCTCGTCTACCGAACCGCCTTGGCGCGGACCGCGGAGTTCGGGGCCGTGACCTCCGGCGGGCATCTCGCATGTTGACAGAGGCTGTCAGAGCGTCTTAGCGTCGAATCATCGAGAGGTCACGGCTGTTTCTCGCCTTTCGTCCGATTCCGCACCGACGCGGGTCGGCGTGCCGTTCGAGAGGGCTCCACCCCATGTCGCTGAAGCCAGCGGTGGCCGACTTCCTGCGGCGCGTCGCGTCCACACCAACTCCCGACTACCGGTCCTTCGACGCCGAGCAGACCGCAGCGCATGTCGCGCGGATGCGGGCGGTCCCGCCGTCCGGCGCCCCTCCCGAGGAGGTCGCCCGGGTCGCCGAGTACCCCGTCGCGGGAATCCACGTCCGCGTGACCTGGCCGGACGGACCCGGCCCGCACCCGGTCGTCGTCTACCTGCACGGCGGCGGTTTCGTCACCGGTGACCTCGACATGCACGACTCGACCTGCCGCACCCTCACGAACCGGTGCGCCGCCGTCGTCGTCAACGTGGACTACCGGCTGGCGCCGGAGGCCCTGTTCCCCGCCGCGCTCGACGATGCCGCCGCGGTGCTGGACTGGGTCGTCACCGCGGCCGCCGAGCTGGAGATCGACCCGGAGCGCCTCGCCGTCGCCGGCAGCAGCGCGGGCGGGGCCCTCGCCGCCTCGCTGGCCCAACGCGCGCGGGACGCCGGCGGCCCCCGGATCGCCGCGCAGCTGCTCGTCTACCCCGTGCTCGACGACGCCCTGGACGCCTCGTCGTGGGACCGCTACGGCACCGGCCACCTCCTCGACCGGGAGCAGATGGCCTGGTTCTGGCGGTGCTACCTGGGGGACACCGCGCCCGGACCGTACGCCGTGCCCGCCCGGGCCGCGGACCTCTCCGGGCTGCCGCCCGCCGTCGTCGTGCTGCCGGAGTGTGACCCGCTGCGCGACGAGGGCCTCGCCTACGTCGAGCGGCTGGTGTCCGCGGGGGTTCCCGTCGACGTCGTGCACGTGCCGGGGCAGATCCACGGGTTCCTCGCGTTCGCCGGGGTCTTCCCCGACGCCGCCGACGCGCTCGACCGCGCCGCCGTCCTCTGCCGGTCCCGGCTCGCCGTGGCGCCCGTCGCGGCTGGGATCGAGTAGTGGTGGCGACCCCCGTGCCCGCGGTCGACCGCGCGGCACGCGCGCTGGCCCTACTCGCCGAACGCCCCGAGGAGGCGTGCTCGGTCACCGAGCTCGCCGCGCGGATCGGCATCCACAAGGGCACCTGCCACGCCATCCTCATGGCGCTGACCGACGCGGGCCTGGTCAACCGGGACCCCGCGACCCGCCGGTTCAGCCTGGGGACGGCGACGGTCGTCCTCGGCACCGCCGCCGCCGAGCGGTATCCCTGCACCCGGGTCGCCGTCCACGAGATGCACCTGCTGCACGCCCGGACCGGCATCACCGTGCTGCTGGTGTCCTCGGAGTCGCAGGAGATGGTCGTCGAGGCCGTGGTGGGGGAGGCCGCGGGCGTCGACGTGGGTCGGCCGCTGCCCGTCGTGCCGCCGATGGGGCTGGTGTTCCGGATGCTCGCCGAGTCCGACGAGCGCGAGGCCTGGCTGCACCGCATCGACTCGCCCGCGGTCGCCTCCTACACCCGCCGAGCGTTGGCGGCCGCCCGCGAGCAGGGGTACGCGATGGGTCTGGCCCGCCCGCCGCACGGCCAGCTCGGCGACCACCTCGACCGGATCGGCGCCTGCCCGGACCCGGGGGAGCGGGAGCGGCTGGCGGTGCGGCTTGCCGAGCTGATGCGCGTCGGCTACTACCCGACGACGGGGGTGGACGTGTCCGGCCGGGCGCAGTTCCTGACCGCCCCCGTGCACTGTCCCCACCGCACACGAGGCCCGCGGGGTGTCCGCTGCCCGCTGGCGATGACGCTGTTCGACCTCCCGCGGGACGTCCCCGCCGTGGAGGTGAGGCACTGGGGCCGCGAGCTGGTGGCGGCGGTCCGCCGCTCGGACCGCGCCACTGTTCCCGTACCGACCGAGCACCCAGGAGGGGTGGCATGACGAGTTCCGAGACCGAGGGTGCCGACGTCGGTGCCCGTGCCGACACCAGGGTCGGCCGGGTCACCCCGGTCGGCAGGCTCGACCGCCTCCCGGTGACCGGCAAGCACTTCCTGTGGATCTCCATCATCGGGTTCGCGTACCTGGTGGAGGCGTTCGACAACGTGGTGTTCAGCTACGTCGCCCCCGCGGTGCGGGCCGAGTGGGGGCTCAGCATCGCCGACGTCGGCGTCGTGACCTCCAGCATGTTCGTCGGGATGTTCCTGGGCGCCGTGGTCGGCGGGCGTCTCTCGGACCGGTTCGGCAGGCGCGCCATGCTGATCGGCAGCGCGCTCTTCTACTCGGCGGCGTCGCTGCTGTCCGCGGTCGCGCCGAACTTCGAGGTGCTGGTGGTGGGGCGGGTGCTGACCGGGGTCGGCATCCAGGCCGCCGCCGGTGTGATCATGGTGTTCGTCAGCGAGATGTTCCCGGCGGCCTCGCGCGGGCGGTTCTTCGCGCTGATGGGGTTCTTCGGGTTCGTCGCGCCGCTGCTCGGGTCGCTCGCGGCCCTGCTGATCGTGCCGACCGGTCCCAGCGCCTGGCGCTGGGTCTTCGCGCTGGGCGCGGCCGGGGTGATCGTGGCCGTCGCGACCTTGCTGTGGCTGCCGGAGTCGGTGCGCTGGCAGGTCGACCACGGTCGCGAGGAGGCCGCGGACCGGTTGGTGCGCGAGGTCGAGGTGCTCGCCGAGCGCAAGGGCCCGCTGGCCGAACCGCCGCCGAGCCCGCCGCCCGCCCTCGCGGCGTCGATGCGCGAGCTGTTCGCCCCGCTGTACCGGCGCAGGCTGGCCGTGCTCGGCGGCGCCTTTGCGATCTTCGTGTTCTGCCTGTTCGGGTACACCGCCTGGCTGCCGACCATGCTGGTCGAGCGGGGGATGACCCAGACCGAGGCGCTGAGCACCTCGACGATCATCACCTTCGCCGCGCTGTCCGCCGCGCTGATCCTGTTCCTGCTCGCGGACCGGGTCGAGCGCAAGACGATCCTGCTCGGCGCGGGCGTGGTGGCGGCGGTGGCGCTGCTCGTCTTCGGCATCACCACGTCGAACGCGCTGCTCATCGTGGCGGGTGTGGTCGCGAACATCTCCTTCTCCGTCTGCAGCGTCACCTTCTACACCTACCTGCCCGAGGTCTTCCCGACCCGCCTGCGTGGCGTCGGCTCCGGCGTGGTGGCGGGCATCGCCCGGATCGCCGGGATCGTGTCCGGCGTCGCCGTGGCGGCGATCTACACCGGATTCGGCGGGGTCACCCTGTTCGCGATCCTCGCCGGCGGCCTGCTGGTGATGGGCGCGATCGTCGCGGGCTTCGGCCCGCGCACCACCGGCCGTACCCTCGAGGAGATCACCAAGTCCTGACCGCGGGGTCGGACACGACGAGACGCCCGGCGCGGGATGCGCCGGGCGTCTCGTCGCGCGGACCGTCAGCCGGCGAACTTGTCCACGGTGGTCCCGACCCGGCGGCCCGCCCGTCGCGGGGATCGACCCGGTGATCGGGGACGCGCCGCCAGGCTGTCGCGAGCGCGGTGACCCGGTGGTGGAGCTCGTGGTAGGTGATCGTGGCGAACCGGGGCAGCAATCGCCTGGTCTCCTCCCCGGCGATCTCGTAGGCGCGCTCACCCAAGGCCGGGCGGTCGGCGTAGCCCTGCAGCATCGTGGCCGGGCGTCGGCGGGCTTGCGGAACGGGCAGAGAGCCGCCGGATCGGGGGACCGCTCGGCGAGCTCGCGGCGCCAGGGTCATGAACACCGGGTGAGGGTGAGCATGCCGTGCTCGGCGGACCAGATCGCGATGGCGACGGTCCGCGGGTCCCGCGCGGGCAGTGAGCCCGCGGCGACGCACGCCGCGACCGCGGCCCGCCAGTCGTCCCGCAGCCGATCCAGGGGATCCGGTTCGGGGTCGTCGTCGAGCCGGCGCGACGGGTGCGTGGCGAACATCAGCCGGGTCAGGCCGGGCCGCCGGTGCAGGAAGCCGGCGTAGGCGACGTCGAGGGCGCGCAGGCCCTCGAACGCGTCCCCGTCCGCAGTGGCCCGTTGCTCGCGCATGGTGGTGGCCAGGTGTCGAAGCCGATCCGCACCACCGTCGCGACCAGCTCCTCCTTGCTGCGGAGCTCCTCGACCGCCTTGGCGACGCCGCGGGCGTCGGCCGCCTCGAGCACGGCCCGCTGCTCGGGGTGCTGGGTCACGGTGAGCAGGGACAGGCCCAGCATGGTGGCCGTGGTGTCCTGGCCGCCCGCGGGCGGGGGCGGCGCGTGTTCCGACCCACGTTCCGGGCAGGGTGACGGCCGCGGGATTATTGGCTATATTAGTTATCTGTTTACGGAGAGCGGCGCGGCTTATGGGATCGCGCCCCCACGCAGGGCCGAGGATGCCGGTCCGGCAGGAGGTCGAAGAGGTCCGATGAACATCGTCGTGCTGGTCAAGCAGGTGCCGGACACCTACTCCGAGCGGAAACTGTCCTCGGGCGACCACACCCTGGACCGGGACGCCACGGACGCGGTGCTGGACGAGATCAACGAGCGCGCCATCGAGTCGGCGTTGCAGCTCAAGGAGGCCAATGACGGGTCCGAGGTGACCGTCGTGGCCATGGGCCCGGACCGGGCCACGGACGCGATCCGCAAGGCGCTGTCGATGGGTGCGGACAAGGCGGTGCACCTGTCGGACGAGGCGCTGCACGGCTCGTGCGCGATCCAGACGACCAAGGCGCTGGCCAAGGTGATCGGCACCCTGGGCGAGGTGGACCTGGTGCTGGCCGGGAACGAGGCCTCGGACGGGCGGATCGGGGCGATCCCGGCGATGGTGGCCGACGTGCTCGGGCTGCCGTCGCTGACCCACGCCCGGGAGCTGACCGTGGAGGGGTCGACGGTGACGGTGCGCCGGGAGACCGACGACGGGGTCACGGTGCTGTCGGCCGAGCTGCCCGCGGTGGTGTCGGTGAACGAGAAGATCAACGAGCCGCGGTACCCGTCGTTCAAGGGGATCATGGCGGCGAAGAAGAAGCCGGTCACCACCCTCACGCTCGCGGATGCCGGGATCGACGCCTCCGAGGTCGGGCTGGCCAGCGCCACCTCCACGGTGACCTCCTCGCAGCCCAAGCCGCCGAAGTCCGGTGGCGAGAAGGTCGAGGACGAGGGCGACGGCGGCGCGAAGATCGCGG